>NZ_PCOB01000020.1:0-97516 GCF_002975115.1 Bacillus sp. MYb78 | reverse complement strand
GGTGTGGAGTGGGGGAAAAGGTAGAGATAACTTCAAATCCTTACCTATCACTAACCATCAGCTGGTGTTAATGCTGTAGAGAATAAGAATGGACGTGAACGAACTTTTAACCAGTCAATTAAGTTTTGTTTCCCTGCTACATATCCACCAATTACCCCAATTGCTTTTGATAATGTACCAATTTGGAAATCAACTTTATCAGAAAGACCGAAGTGCTTTACAGTTCCTGCACCTTTTCCAAGTACACCTGAACCGTGTGCATCATCTACGTATGTCATTAAATCTAACTCTTCTGCAATCTCAACAATTTCTGGTAGTTTTGCAACATCTCCATCCATTGAGAAAACACCGTCTGTAATTACCATTAATTTATTGTAAAGACCTGATTCTTTCGCCGCGATTGCTTTTTGGCGTAAATCTTCCATATCAGAATGTTTATAAACAATAATTTTTGCTTTTGATAGACGACTACCGTCAATAATAGATGCATGATTTAATTCGTCTGAAAGAATCGCATCATTTTTATCCATAACAGCTGAAATCGCTGCCATATTACAGTTAAATCCTGATTGATAAGCAATTGCTGCTTCTGTATGTTTAAACTTTGCAATTGTTTCTTCTAACTTAATATGCAAATCTAAAGTACCGTTAATTGTACGAACAGCCCCTGCTCCAACACCGTACTTATGAATAGCACCAATTGCTGCTTCTTGCAAACGGCTATCTGTTGCTAATCCAAGATAGTTGTTTGAAGATAAGTTAATATATTCTTTTCCGCCAATTGTAATGATTGGTCCATTCGAACTCTCAAGCGGATCAATTACGTTATAAAGCCCCTTTGATTTTAAATCCTCTAAATTTTCTTCTAAAAATTTCGCAAGTGTTTTACTAGACATTGTGAAGCCTCCCATCGTTCATGTAAGCGGATTATTGTCTTAATAGTTCTAATAATCCCTCTACTAGCTTAACACGTTTTCAGAATTTATTATAGAAAAATAGTTTAAAGTAACCGCTTACAATTCTAGATTATATATGATTCATTACAATAAATCTATCATTTACTTTTCATATTTGATAGAATTAAAAAAATATTTAGGGAGGCTTCAAACATGGCATTTACAGAATCTGATGTATACAATAACACAGCATTTTTCGAACAATATATGAAACGAAGATACCGAGAAAATAGCCCAAATGAATCCATTGAAAAACCAGTATTCTTTCAGCTCATTGGTCATGTGCAAGGAAAACAAATTCTCGATTTAGGCTGTGGTGATGCTAAGTTTGGTGCGGAATTATTAGAAAAGGGATGCTACTCTTACACCGGCATTGAAGGCTCCGAGCTTATGTATGGAAAAGCTAAAAAACAACTAGAAAATAAAAATGGATCTGTTCATTTTTTAAACCTCAAAGATTATACCTATCCCTCTTCCACTTTTGATTTAGTAACCTCTAGACTCGCCTTACATTATATTGAACATCTTGATATCATTTTTCAAAATGTGTTTCAAACTTTAAAAACAAATGGCACCTTTACCTTTAGCGTTCAACATCCCGTTATTACTTCTTCATTTGAAAGCTTACAAACAAGTGGTAAAAGAACGAGTTGGCTCGTCGATGATTATTTTAAACTAGGCAAACGGGTTGAACCATGGATTGACCAAGAAGTTATTAAATATCATCGTACAACGGAAGAGTATTTCACATTATTACAGCAAGCTGGATTTACCATTACATCATTAAAAGAAGCTACACCAAATCCAACCTATTTTCAAGATGAAGAAGAGTATAAACGTCGCTTACGTATTCCTCTCTTCCTCTTATTTTCTTGTACCAAATAAAAAAAACGATGACTCACTCATCGTTTTTTTATCTCATTGCCTGAGCAACTTCTTTAACTACACGTCTTCCTCTTCCGTGAGGGATACAAAGCGGTGTTCCAAACAACGGATCCGTACTAATTTGACACTCCATTCGGAATACATCACGTACTAGTTTCTCATCTACCACTTCTTCAGGTTTACCTTGTGCATATATTTGTTTATCTTGAATTGCTACAATGTTATCTGCATAGCGGCATGCTAAATTCAGATCATGTAATACCATAACAATTGTTCTTTGTTCTGTTTCATTTAATTCGAATAATAAATCTAGCACTTCAATTTGGTGAGTCATATCTAAGTATGTAGTTGGCTCATCCAGTAAAATGATATCTGTATCTTGTGCAAGTGTCATTGCGATCCAAGCACGTTGACGCTGCCCACCTGAAAGAGCATGCACATCACGCTCAGCAAATTCTGTCATACCTGTTGCTGCAAGTGCCTTCTGTACCATTTCCTCGTCTTTTTCTGACCATTGCTTCAGCCATGTTTGATATGGATAGCGTCCTTGCTTTACAAGTTGTAATACTGTAAGTCCTTCTGGTGCTTGTGGTCCTTGCGGTAAAATCGCCATTTGACGAGCAATTTGCTTCGTTTGCATACTTTGAATTGCTTGATTATCTAACAAAATATCACCATTTGTTGGCTTTAATAATCTGGCTAGTGAACGTAATAAAGTTGATTTCCCGCAACCGTTAGAACCGATAAAAATTGTAATTTCTCCTTTTGGAATTTCTAAGTTCAGCTCATCAATAATAATTGTTTCACCATAAGACAACGTCAAGCGTTTCGTCTCCAATGCTTTTTGCATATTCATCTCCCTTTATGAATTCCGACTTTTATAAAGTAAATAAATGAAATAAGGTGCACCAATTGCTGATGTAAATACCCCTGCTGGAATTTCAAGTGGTGTGAAAATTGTACGCCCTATTAAATCTGCAGCAAGTACTAGAATTGCACCGACAATAGCTGCAACTGGGAGTAATGCACCGTATAAAGAACCAACTAATCTTCGTGAAATATGAGGTGCCATTAAACCGACAAATCCAATCCCTCCGGCAAAAGCTACCGCACCACCAATTAAAGCTGTACTAAGTAATAACATAAATACACGCGACTTCGTTAAAGGAACCCCAAGTCCTACCGCTATATCATCCCCTAGCTCTTGTGCATTTAAATGCCTAGCTGCGATAAATGATATTACTGTTAAAATGAGAACCCAAGGCGCAAGTACCATAACATTTTGCCAAGAAGAGCCGTAAACGGTACCCGTAATCCATACATTCGCTTGGCTCGCTTGATAAATTGGTGCTAGCAACATAAATAATGTTGTCGCCGCCTTCGTTAATGCCCAAAATCCAACACCAATTAAAACGAGACTAATTGGTGATAATCCATCATTTTGCCATGCAAATAAGTATACAAAAACCGCTACAATCGTTGCTCCTGCAAAAGCTGCGAGCGGCATATAATGAATACTTACCGTTAGTGCATTATTTTTATCACTAAATAACGCTAAAAATAATACAACTGCGACACTTGCCCCGCCCGTAATCCCGATGATATCAGGAGAAGCAAGTGGATTTCGAACGAGCCCTTGTAAAATACAGCCCGCTACCGCAAGCGCAATTCCTACGAGGATAGCAATTAAAATACGTGGCATACGAAACTTATTTACAACCATATTTGACATTGCATCGCCATTTCCGGTAATTGCTTGCCATACGTCATAAGGAGCAATTTTCATGTCTCCCATACCTGCGCTCGCAAAGAATAATCCTATTAAAACAACTAGTAAACTTAACAAGACGAGACAAGCTCGTTTATACATTAAAAACGAGAGCTCGCCTTTTCCTATACGAAACGGAATATATTTCTTCATTTGCTAAGCCCTCTCTTACGTGCAATATAAATAAAGAACGGTGCTCCAATAAATGCTGTCATAACTCCTACTGGTACTTCTTGTGGCATAATGACATATCTTGCTGCTATATCAGCCAATATTAGTAGTATTGCACCTAACAATCCGCTATAAGGCACTCTCCATCTGTGGTCAACTCCAACAAGAAATCTAGCAAAATGCGGAGTAATAATTCCAATAAATCCAATTGGGCCAGCAACCGCAACTGAACCACCAGACAATAGTACAATAATAAGTAACACGAATGATTTCATTAAAATTGTTCGTTGTCCAAGTCCTTTCGCGACGTCTTCTCCCATCATCAATGTATTTACTTTCCCTGCCATCATAAGAGATGCAATCCATCCTATTAATAAATATGGGAATACAGATTGTAAAATTTCTAACTTTCTCCCTTGCACAGATCCAGCAAGCCAAAATAATACCTCTTCAAGTGCTTTTTCATTTAACACAAGTAATCCTTGTGTTAATGATGAAAATAACGCACTAATTGCGACCCCTGCTAACGTTAACTTAAGAGGAGTAGTCCCTTCTTTTCCTAAAGAACTAGAAGCAAATACAAGTACAGCTGCAACCGCAGCTCCTAAAAAGGCAATCCATGTGAAAGCTGATAATGATGTTACTGAAAAGATTACAATTGCTACAACTATGAAGAACGCAGCACCTGAATTTAATCCAATAAAATCTGGAGAAGCAAGTGGATTCTTAGTTAAAGTTTGCATAAGACAACCCGCGATGGCTAAACTAGCACCAACACTTGCTGCTATAAGTGCCCTTGGAAGGCGCACATTTTGAATAATAATATGTTCATTAGAACCATTAAAATGGAAAAAAGCATCTAGCGCTAATTTCCAGCTCGTATTTGTATATCCGAAAATAATACTTCCCCAAATACAAATAACGACTGCAATGATTCCAACAAATAATCCAATCCATTTTGCTTGATTTGTTTTTAATAACATGCAGCGTTTCCCCTTCAATGTATAATGATACGTTGTAAGTGTATTTCAACTTAATTCTTATTGTCAACGGAAATGAGAATTATTTTCAACCATATGTATTGACAATCAAAAGATAAAGGCTTAATATCATGCTTGCTATTGAAAAATATTCTCAACATGTAGGGGGTACATAATGAATTTCATGCGAAAAAAATCGTTTACAGTATTTGTATTTTTACTAGCATTTTCAATGCTTTTAAGCGCTTGTGGAAAATCAAATAACAAAGAAGAATCTACAAAAGAAGATAATAAAAAAGAAGTGGTTACTGTAGAACATGCAATGGGTAAAACAGAAGTTCCTGCTAATCCAAAACGTGTAGTTATCTTAACAAATGAAGGAACTGAAGCTTTACTTGAATTAGGTGTGAAACCAGTTGGTGCTGTAAAGTCTTGGACGGGTGACCCATGGTATCCACATATTAAGGATAAAATGAAAGATGTAAAAGTTGTTGGTGATGAAGGACAAGTTAACGTTGAAACAATTGCTTCTTTAAAACCAGACTTAATTATCGGTAACAAAATGCGACACGAAAAAGTGTACGAACAACTAAAAGCAATTGCACCTACTGTGTTCTCAGAAACATTACGTGGGGAATGGAAAGATAACTTCAAATTTTATGCAAAAGCATTAAATAAAGAAAAAGAAGGTCAAAAAGTTGTAGCTGATTACGAATCACGTATGAAAGATTTAAAAGGCAAACTTGGCGATAAAGTAAATCAAGAAATCTCTATGGTTCGTTTCATGCCTGGTGATGTTCGTATTTATCATGGCGATACATTCTCTGGTGTTATTTTAAAAGAACTTGGATTTAAACGTCCTGGAGATCAAAACAAAGATGATTTTGCAGAGCGTAACGTATCTAAAGAGCGTATTTCTGCTATGGATGGTGACGTATTATTCTACTTCACATTCGATAAAGGAAATGAGAAAAAAGGATCTGAACTAGAAAAAGAATATATAAACGATCCTCTATTTAAAAATTTAAATGCCGTAAAAAATGGTAAAGCATACAAAGTCGACGATGTTATTTGGAATACAGCTGGCGGTGTAATGGCTGCTAACCTACTATTAGATGATATCGAAAAACGCTTTGTTAAATAATTTTATTCTAACCAGTTCTCTCTTTGATGGAGCTGGTTTTTTCATTTCACTGAAGTGTCACATTATTTCATTTTGTATTTTTATTCCCAATATGTTATATTATAAAAGTAAATAGAATATATTTTCTTTATATCAGAATAGATTTTTTAATCTAAATTTTCTGATTAATCACTATTTTATTTTCTTTTAGAATTCAATTATTACATTTGAAAACGCTTATCATCTCGTTTTCAGGGCAAAATACAGTAACGGTTGAAGAAAAATAGAACTTTTTTAGAAATTTTCTTTCTATTTCCATATAATTCTATTGACTTCTAAATATTTTGTAAATTAAAATGATTACATAAATATCCGTTATACAGGATTAGGGGGAAACAAAAATGGATGCAGCTTTAAAATTAGACAAAGCTGGAGAGCAACAATCACCAAAAAAACATCCACCAGGGTTATACTTGTTGTTCTTTACAGAGGCATGGGAAAGATTTAGTTATTACGGAATGCGTGGCTTATTAGTTCTTTATTTAACAACGAGCTTAGTAAGTGGCGGTTTAGGATTTGATAAAGCAGTTGCAGTTCAAATTTACGGTATTTTCACAATGCTTGTATATTTCACACCTATCATTGGTGGTTGGTTAACTGACCATTTCATTACGAAACGACACGCCATTACTATTGGCGGTATCATCATGGCAATTGGTAACTTTGTACTATTTTCAATGAATACGAAAACTGGACTATTTTTAGGATTAGGATTATTAGTTATCGGTAACGGATTCTTCAAACCAAATATTTCGACTTTACTAGGTCAATTATATAGCGACAACGATTCTCGTCGTGATAGTGCTTTCACTATCTTCTACATGGGAATTAACTTAGGAGCTCTTATCGCTCCATTCATTTGCGGTTACTTCACAGATTACAAATATGGATTCTTAACAGCTTGTATCGGTATGATCATTGGACAGGTTGCTTTTAATTTCTTAGCACCTCGTTACTTAGGAACAATTGGTACAACTGTTGTAGGTAAGAAGTCTAAAGAAAAAACTGCAAAAGTAATTGAGAAAAAACCTTTAACAACACAAGAGAAAAAACGTACAGCTGCAATTTTAATTTTAACTTGTTTCGTTGTATTCTTCTGGGCAGGCTTTGAACAAGCTGGTAGTTCTTTAACACTTTACACAGATAAGTTCGTAGATCGTACAATTGGTGGATTTACAATTCCAACACCTTGGTTCCAATCTGTAAACCCACTATTCATTATCTTACTAGCATTACCTGTTTCAGCTTTATGGATTAAACTTTCAAAAACAAAAAATGGTGATTTAAAAATCCCAACAAAAATGGCCCTAGGTATGATTTTACTAGGGATTGGATATTTAGTTCTAACTTTAGCTGTTTTAAAAACTGGTAGTGATGAAGGTAACATTACAATGAAGGCAAACTTACTATTCATTGTATTCACTTACATGTTCCACACAATCGGTGAATTATTCTTATCACCAATCGGATTATCTATGGTTAGTGCAATCGCTCCTGTTAAATTAGCTTCTTTATTAATGGGTGTATGGTTAGCTGGTACTGGATGTGCAAACTTCTTAGCAGGACAATTAGCTGCTTTCACTCAATCTTTAGGATATTTAGAAGTATTCGCGAGCATCGGTGTTATCGTAATCGTACTAGGATTAGTACTTCTTATGTTCTCTAAGAAAATTGCACATATGATGGAATAACAAAAAGACGCTTCTAAAATTAGAAGCGTCTTTTTTATTATTTCTCCTCTAAAGCTGTCACGTCCACATGAACGCTCTCACCAGGATTAGATACATCATACACTTGAGCACTCCCCTTCTGCTCATCACAGCTCTCAATCCATACTGGTACGCCCTCATATGTAACGTCAATTCTACTTGAAGAAGATAAGATTTGTTTCACACGTTTCACATCCATACTAATATCCCTCCTTTTGCTTACTACACTCCTTTCTATTTTTTCTTTTCCTTTTAGAATATATTCCGTAAAGCAGCATGTTGATTGATAGTCATTTCTTCCTCACATGCTAATATTTACTCTCTCGCTACCTTTCTGACAAATAAAAAAAGACGTATATTCCACACGTCTTTTTCCATAATATTCAAATTTTAAGAAAATAATGTTTTTACTACCGCACTTACTTTATCATTATGGATTTGGTAATACACTTCTAATCCTCGTCTTTCAAAGCGCACTACTTTATTTTGCTTTAACTTCGTTAAATGTTGTGAAACCGTTGATTGCGGAATTTCTAATACTTCCTGTAGTTGTGTTACATTACATGTTCCTCTTTGCATAAGTTCCATTACTAGACGTAGACGAAGTGGGTGAGCTAACGCTCTTAACATTTGTACATCTTCTTCTGAAATACGACATTCGAATTGATTTTGGCTCATAAAGTTCCCCTCATTTTCGTTTTTATTTGCGTTTTTATGTTCTTTTTATTTATTTATATATCTGTTCTTATATTTCCTGTTACGACATAACTTTATCAACCTATAAAGCCGAAAAATTTTTCCATTTTCATCAACAAAAATTCAGGAAAAAATCCTTGTTGATTTTGAATATTATACTATATGATATAACGAAAAAGCAAAATAATGGCCTACGAATACTTTGCTTGCAAACGTTGTTTTATCAGGCTTTTTGTTATATTTTCACCTCATTGAAATGCACAGTAACGGTATTGTAAAATACCGTCTATAATTGATAACCTATCGTAATGTAGTTGAACTATAATTAACCTCTTTGTTACGCTAAAAGGAATTTTCAGTAAAAAGAGATGATGTGATATTAAAAATTTGTTTCTTATTTTTTATTCGTATTGCAAGCGGTTGGACTGTTGTGCAAAACTTCCTATTAAATCCACTCACCATTCCTCCCTCACTAGATCAAACAGGACAGATCAGTTCATATATCAAACTTTATACTCGATATAAAAGATGGCATCTAATATACGCCTATAAGGAACATGCCATCTAAATAAGCAAAATAATATGCAAATAACTTATACAGCACACTTAAATTCATTTGAGTGTGTTTTTTGTCTACTTTATGAACAAAGCTTTTCTTTTAACACTATTATGGAATAATTATACTTTTTTACGTTGACAATAGTGTTGAAGGAGAATATACTAAGCATGTAAGTTGATTGTGAATAGTTTCACAAATAATGTGAATTTCTTCACATATAATAGATAGGAGTTGTCATTATTATGAGTACTTGGACACAAATTTATGACCCATTAAACAATATTTGGTTATCTGCACTAATCGCAGCACTTCCAATCTTTTGTTTCATCATTTGTTTAATGGGATTCAAAATGAAAAGTTACATGGCTGGTCTTTATAGTGTGATTGTCGCTATTATCCTTGCAATATTTGTTTATAAAATGCCAGCAACAGTAGCTGTAGCATCTGCTGGATTCGGTGTTTTATCTGGATTTTATCCAATTTGTACTATCGTTATCGCCGCAATTTTCCTTTACAAATTAACTGTTAAAACAGAGCAATTCAATATTATTCGCGATAGTATTTCAAGCATTACAAATGATCAACGTTTACAAGTATTATTAATCGCTTATTCTTTCGGTGCTTTCTTAGAAGGTGCAGCTGGTCTAGGGGTTCCAGTTGCTATTACAGCTGCACTACTTGTAGGTATGGGATTTAACCCATTAAAAGCAGCAGGTATTTGTTTAGTAGCTAATATCGCTGGTGGTGCTATGGGTGCTATGGGTATTCCAGTTACAGTACCAGCACAATTAACTCAACTTGACGCATTAACTATTGGTCGTCAAACTGTTCTTATTTTACCTTTCATTAGTATCATCTTACCTTTCTTACTTGTTTCAATGGTCGATGGAATTAAAGGTATTAAAGAAACTTGGCAAGGTATTCTTGTAAGTGGTGTTTCTTTCGCAATTACTCAGTTCCTTGTAACTTACTTCTTAGGCGCAGAACTTACTAACATTTTCGCAGCCGTTGTAAGTATGATTGCTCTTGCATTATTCTTACGTGTTTGGCAACCAAAATCTTCTACTAAAGAAGAAAAACAAGAAACTAAAGTATCACATACATTCAATCAAATTTTATATGCTTGGTCTCCATTCGTATTCTTAACTGCATTTGTAACAATCTTTAACTTAAAACCGATTAAAGCTTTATTTGCTCCAGATGGTGCGTTAGCAAACTTAGTATTTAACATTCAGTTCCCTGGTCTTCATAATGCTGTTATGAAAACTACACCAATTACAAAAGCTGATACACCTTTCGCAGCTGTTTTCAAATTCGATGTATTCTCTTCTACAACTACAGCGATTGTACTAGCAATTATCGTTTCACTTATCGTTTACCGCGTAAAAGGTAAAATGGTTAAAGAATTAATGATTGAAACAATGAAAGAATTAAAAGCTCCAGTATATACAATTTGTAGCGTTATCGCTTTAGCTTACGTAGAGAACTACTCTGGTATGTCGTCTACACTTGGACTTGCATTCTCTTCTACTGGTAATGCATTCCCAGTTCTTTCTCCAATCTTAGGATGGATTGGCGTATTCATTACAGGTTCAGTAGTTTCAAGTGGTTCTTTATTCGCACCACTTCAAGCAGTAACAGCAGACCAGTTAAACATCGTTCCTTCTACACTCGTTGCCTTAAACGTAGTAGGTGGTACAATGGCAAAAATGGTTTCACCACAATCTGTAGCAGTTGCTTGTGCCGCAGTTGGACTAGTTGGGAAAGAATCTGCTCTATTTAAAACAGCAATGAAATACAGTTTAATCTTCTTAGCTGTTATTAGCTTACTTCAATTAAACGCTGTATTTAATATCTTTTAAAAATAAAACACCGATCCAAATGGATCGGTGTTTTTCACATTACATTTTTTTATTTTTTAATAAAGAAGCTCCAGCAATTTCAGGGTGAGTCATTTCGAATGGATCTAAAATAATATCCAATTCCTCTTCTGTCAGTACACCATGTTCTAAACATAACTCCCTAACAGATTTTCCTGTTTCAATTGCTTCACGTGCAATACGAGATGCTGCTTCATAACCAATATGAGGATTAACTGCTGTAATAATTCCAACACTTTTCTCAACATATTGCTTCAGCAATTCTTCATTTGCTGTAATTCCTTCAATACAATATTCACGGAATACACGGAATCCATTATTCATAATACTTATAGATTGAATTAAATTAAATACAAGCACAGGCTCCATTACGTTTAACTCTAATTGTCCTGCTTCTGATGCTAAGCAAATTGTATGATCGTTTCCGATTACTTGGAATGCGACTTGGTTAATTACTTCTGCCATAACTGGATTTACTTTACCTGGCATAATCGATGAACCCGGCTGACGTGCTGGCAATTGAATTTCAGCTAACCCAACACGTGGCCCAGACGCCATAATACGAAGATCGTTTGCAATTTTAGACATGTTCATCATACATACTTTAAGTGCTGCAGATACTTCTGTGTATGCATCTGTATTTTGCGTTGCATCAACTAAATGCTCTGCACCAACAAGTGGCAATCCACTAAACGTTCTTAAATGTTTTACTACTTGTTCAATATACGTAGGATTTGCATTTAATCCTGTGCCAACAGCTGTCGCCCCCATATTCACTTCATATAAATGTTGACGAGACTGTTTAATTCTTTTTATATCACGCGCAAGCACTCGGCTATATGCTTCAAATTCTTGCCCAAGGCGAATTGGAACTGCATCTTGTAAATGTGTGCGTCCCATTTTAATAACGTGATCAAACTCTTTTGCTTTTTTACGAAAAGCAGAATGAAGTTCTTCCATTGTAATAAGAAGCTTTTCTAACATCATAAGAGTTGCAATATGAATCCCTGTTGGAAACGCATCGTTCGTTGATTGGGCCATGTTCACATGAGTGTTTGGGCTAATTTTCGCATACGCCCCTTTTTCATATCCCATACGTTCTAACGCTCTATTCGCAATTACTTCATTTGTATTCATATTAATAGAAGTTCCGGCTCCGCCTTGAATAGGATCCACGATAAATTGATCATGAAACTTTCCATCAACAATTTCTTGCGCTGCTTCTGCAATTTCATGTCCAATGTCTTTAGCTAAGTAACCAGTATCTATATTCGCAAGTGCCGCCGCTTTTTTCACAATTGCCATTGCTGTAATGAGTGATGGATGAATGCGGTATCCTGTAATTGGGAAGTTTTCTACGGCACGTAATGTTTGTACACCATAATAAGCTGCACTTGGTACTTCTTTTTCACCTAAAAAATCTTTTTCTATACGTATATCCTTCGTTGCTATCATTTTTATCACCTATACTTTTTCATTCTAAATCCTTATCCAAAAAATCCGCCCTCTAAAAACACGAGTATCATTCAGAAGAATTTTTCAGTATCCACCTTCACTATATAGCACCTTTTTTGAAAGCGCAAACATTTATTTTTCTGTATATCCTTTTTATTAAAGTTTACAGAAAATCATTCTTCTACTTTCCTTATTTCCACTCGTTTAATTTGATGCATATCCTTTTCAAGGACTTTAAAATAAAAACCATGTTTCTCAATAACATCTCCTTCAGCAACGATTTGTTTTTGTACCATAATCCAGCCACCAATTGTATCTACATCATCAGCAATTAAATGTATGCCAAGCAAATCATTTACTTCACTAATAAGCACTTTTCCCTCTACGATTTTATAACCTTCACTTACATGCTCTATAGGTGGATTCTCATCTTCATCGTATTCATCTCGAATTTCTCCAACAATTTCTTCTAAAATATCTTCTAGTGTAACAATCCCTGCTGTACCACCATATTCATCATACAATACAGCTAATGGAATGTGTTTTCTTTGCATTTGTAATAGTAAATCATGAATTGGAATATTTTCTAGCACTTCAATAACTGGCCTTGTATATGGCATAATCGAGCACTCCTCGTCCCGATTCCCATCCATATAACGAATAAATAAATCTTTTACATTAACCATCCCAATAATTTCATCTTTATCTTCACCAAATACAGGATATCTCGTGTACTTTTCTTGTGCGATTACTTTAATATGTGTTTCAAATGGTTCGTCCTCATATAAGCCTACAACTTCCGTACGAGGTACCATAATTTCTTTTGCTACTCTATTATCAAATTCAAAAATATTATTTACATATTTAAATTCCCTTTGGTTAATCTCTCCGCTCTCATAGCTCTCAGATAAGATTAACCTTAATTCTTCTTCTGAATGAGCTACTTCATGTTCAGAAGCTGGATGTAATCCGAATAAACCAGTTACAACCCTCGCTGAACCATTCAAAGCCCAAATAAACGGATACATAACTCGGTAAAAATAAATAAGTGGTTTCGATAACAATAAGCTAACTTGTTCTGCTTTTTGTATAGCAAATGTCTTTGGAGCAAGTTCCCCAATGACAACATGTAAAAATGTAATTACTGCAAAGGCAATAATAAATGAAACTGTACTGGAAATTGCAGGTGAGAATTTTAATTTTAAAAACAACGGCTCGAGTAAATGTTTAATAGTTGGTTCCCCTAGCCACCCGAGCCCTAAAGCAGTAATTGTAATACCTAGCTGACAGGCCGATAAATATTCATCTAAATTTGAAGTTACCTTTTTAGCTGCCAGTGCACCTCGTCTTTTTTCGCTAACGAGTTGATCAATACGACTGCTACGTACCTTAATAATTGCAAATTCAACAGCCACAAAAAATGCTGTTAATCCAATAAGAATGACTACCATCAATAATTTTAAAATATCCACATATGTCCTTTAGCTTTCTTAGCTAAAGTTACACCTCCTTTTAAAAAGAAGTTTCACTTTAGTTTCTTCAATTATTGGAAAGCAACTCTATATAAAATCCACCAATTTTCAAACCTCATACAATTCTAAAGGTAAACCATCGGGATCTTGGAAAAAGACGAATTTCTTCTCCGTTATTTCATCAATACGGATCGATTCGGTCTCAACACCACATTGATTTAAATGCTTCACAGCTTCTTCTATATTTGTAACAGCAAATGCTAAATGTCTAAGACCTGCTGCTTCTGGAAAACTTTTGCGCTCAGGCGGATTTGGAAATGAAAATAATTCGATTTGATACTCTTCTCCTACACATAAATCTAATTTATAAGAATCTCGTTCCTTTCTATATACTTCATTCAGTTCTTTAAATCCTAATATTCTAGTATAAAAATCCTTTGACGTCTCATAATTCGAACAAATAATTGCAACGTGATGCACTCTACATATATTCATACTCTCTCTATTCCTTTCTTTACCAAAGATGCATATTCTCTCTTGAAATGAAAAACATATATAGCAGAATATCTCTTTTAGGGGGCTTATCATGAAATTCATTACTTTTTTCGTCGGACTAATTGTTGTTTTCTTGCTCGCTTATATTGCTAGCAATAATAAGAAGCATATTAAATTTAAACCAATTTTTATCATGCTTATTATACAGTTAATTTTAACCTATTTACTACTAAATACAGAAGTCGGCCTCATACTAATTAGAATCATTTCCAGTTTGTTTACCAAGCTACTCGAGTATGCTGCTGATGGAATAAATTTCGTATTTGGTGGCCTTGCAAATAAAGGTGAAATGCCATTTTTCCTTAATGTATTATTACCAATCGTCTTTATTTCTGTTTTAATTGGTATATTACAACATTTCAAAATACTACCATTTTTTATTCATTGGATCGGGTACTTTCTTAGTAAAATAAATGGTCTTGGGAAATTAGAATCTTACAACGCTATCGCCTCTGCCATTGTCGGCCAATCAGAAGTTTTTATTACAGTGAAAAAGCAATTAGCTCAAATTCCAAAACACCGTCTTTATACACTTTGTGCCTCTGCTATGTCAACCGTATCTATGTCTATCGTAGGTGCCTATATGACAATGATTGAACCTAAATATGTAGTAACTGCACTCGTTCTCAATTTATTTAGCGGTTTTATTATCGTACTCATCATTAACCCTTACGACGTTAAAGATGACGAAGATATTTTAGAAATCAAAGGTGAAAAACAAAGCTTTTTTGAAATGCTTGGAGAATACATTCTTGATGGTTTTCGTGTAGCCATTGTTGTCGGCGCTATGCTCATCGGATTCGTCGCATTAATTAGTTGTATTAATGACCTGTTCCTCATTATATTCGGTATTACGTTCCAACAATTAATCGGCTATGTATTTGCACCTATCGCATTCCTTATCGGTGTACCAAGTTCTGAAATTGTCGCGGCTGGCAGCATTATGGCAACGAAGCTTGTAACGAATGAATTTGTTGCAATGATGGACCTCAGTAAAATTTCTAATAGCCTTTCTCCCCGTACAGTTGGTATTATTTCTGTTTTCCTTGTATCTTTTGCCAATTTTTCTTCCATTGGTATTATTTCAGGTGCGGTAAAAGGACTAAACGAAGAACAAGGAAACGTTGTTGCGAGGTTTGGCCTTAAATTACTATATGGAGCTACTCTCGTTAGTATTTTATCTGCAATTATCGTAAGCATTATGTTGTAATTAGGTAAAATTTTATCATTTTCTTATCCCTATCTTTTGTATACAATAACGAATAGGTGTCTTATAAATAATCAAGACATCTATTTTTTATACATGTACAATCGCTTTTATTTAGCGTAAAATATTTTTTATGTGTTTGAATACACTTCTAAATGTATACACTTTGATAGTTTTAAAGGAGAAAAAATGATGAAATCCGACATGAACAACAATACGCGAGCCAAAAAAGGACGCTCAAAGAAAAAACGCCTACTTTGGTTCCTTCTTATTCCATTACTAATTGTAGCACTTGGAGCAGGAGGCTACTCATTCCATATATACAGTAAAGCAAAGTCCGTCTTAAATAATGCTTATGCTGAACTAGGTCGAGGAGATAAGTCCAGTAAACGTGAAAAAGCTGTTAAACCTATGACCGACAACATTTCCGTACTTATTATGGGTGTTGATGAAAGTGAAATTAGGGAAAAAGGTTATGGAAAAGCAACTCGAACAGATGCGTTATTACTTGCAACAATTAATAAAAACGATAAATCCGTTAAACTTGTAAGCATTCCACGTGACTCACGCGTCTACATTAAATCACGTGATAAATACGATAAAATTACACATGCTCACGTATTCGGTGGTGTAGACAGCACAATTGATACGGTAGAGAACTTTTTAGATGTTCCAGTTGATTATTATGTAAAATTCAACTTTAAATCCTTTATCAAAATTGTTGATTCTCTTGGTGGTATTACTGTGGACGTTCCAGTTGAGTTCACAGAGCAAAATAGTAAAGATGAAGCAGATGCAATTCATCTAAAAAAAGGACGTCAACATTTAAATGGAGAAGAGGCACTGGCACTAGCTAGAACTCGTCATATCGATAGTGATTATATGCGTGGCCAACGACAACAGCTTGTATTAGAGGCCATTGCTGAAAAGGCACTATCTCTTAATTCTATTAATAAAATCGGTGGCCTACTAGACGCTGTCGATAAGGATTTAAAAACCAATTTAACGTTTGATGATATGATGACAATTACAAAAAATTCAATGGATTCAAATTTAAAAATGGAAAAAATGCAAGTAGAAGGTACAGATAAATATATAGGCGGTATTTATTATTACGTTCCAAATGAAAAAAGCGTCGATACTATTTCAACTACCCTTCAAAAACATCTCGGTGTTACGAATAAAAATGAACATAAAAAATTATAATAAAAAGGCTGCTAGATCTTTCTAGACAGCCTTTTTATTATATTTTTCAACATATTTTTCATACACATTGTGACAAGAAGTGACAATTATTACAGCGATGTAACATTTTTTATGAAAACATTACACACACAGTGAAAATAATAGTATACTAGTACGTACATAATGTTATTTTCATCATTTTTATACAAAAAATGTAATACATATATTTATACATAAATTTCTGGGGGGAAATACATGAAGCTAAGTAAAATACTGATTGGTTCTGCAATTGCTGGGGGCATATTACTTTGTGTAGGCGGTGTTGGGGGATATCAATATGTATCCAAATTAAATAATCAATTAGATACTACTGCATTACCAAATACTACATTTGAAGGTATTTCTCTCGAAGGAAAAAATAAGAAAGATATTCAAGCAATTATTAATAAAAAGGTAAATGAGTTAGATCAAAAATCCCTTACCTACATATTCCAAAACGATAAACAAACTTACACATGGAAAGATTTAGGGATAAATTATAAAGAGAAAGATATTATTGACAAAATCTTCAAAGAACAAGAAGGAAACGTAATGAATCGTTACAAAATGCGTAAGCAAGCTGAAAACGGTGAATTAAAACGTGACTATAAATTAACACCACAATTAAATGCAACAGCTTATGAAACCTTTATAAAAGATAAATATAATGAAACATTAAAAAATCCTGTTAATGCAGAATTGAGTATTGAAGGCTCAACAGTAAATGTTAGTCAAAGCCAAAACGGAGAAAAAATTGATAAAGGGAAACTAAACGGTTTAACAAACGAAGCTATTACTACTGGTAAATCAGATGTTACATTGCCAGTTACATTTATAAAACCAGAACGTTCTACAGAAGACATACAGAAAATGGGTATTAAAGAAGTCATCGCTGAATATTCTACTCCAATGGCCGGCCGTAACGGAAATCAATCATTTAACGTAAATAAGTCAGCCAATACTTTAAGTGGGGTTATTATCGCACCTGATGAAACGTTTAGTTTTAACGGCCGCGTTGGCGTAACTGATGCTGCACATGGTTATAAATCTGCAGCAGTATATTCACAAGGTAAAGTAATACAAAGTGCAGGCGGAGGAGTTTGCCAAGTCAGTAGTACTTTATACAGCGCAGCTTTAAGGGCAGATTTAGGCATTGTTTCTCGAAGCAATCATTCTATGCCGGTAAATTATTTACCACTTGGGCAAGATGCAGCAGTAGCAGATTATGGTCCAGATTTAAAATTTAAAAATAATACGGGCAATCATATTTATATTCAAGCATTTTCAAATGGAGGTAGTATTACTACACGCATTTTCGGTACAAATACTGGTAAAAATGTTGAAGTTTCTTCTCAAGTAATTAGTAGGACTAGTGATAAAATCACAGCGGTTACGTATAAAAAAGTAACACAAAACGGGGCAGTAATATCAAATGGACAAATTTCAAAAAGCGTATATAAAAGCGCTCCAAAAGAATAGATAATATCAACCGAATAGCATAAAGAAAAAGGCGTGATTTAATCACGCCTTTTTCTTTTGCAGTAATAGTAAAAAAGTTTCAAGATGGTCTTTCGTTTCTTCTAAAGACCACATACGATTCCCTTCCTTCGCAGCTAATACACACGCCTCTTCCCACACGTTCTTTTTCTTCATATTTATTAATTCATCACGTAATTTCAAAACGATTTCTTCGTCTTCTTGTTCAATAAACTCTTCCATCACGCTTACTATTTCATCCTCATGAATACTTAACGTACAGTACGATTTAAGAAAGTATTGTAATGTCGTATACATAATGTACTCCCCCTTCTTATTTATCAGATGGATAAGAAGTAATAATCTTAAACCCTAATTCTCCTGACTTATCTCTTGCTAAAACAGTAACAGTTTTTACCAACTTGTCTTTTACACTCATATTTTTCTTTATTACCGTTTTTCCAACCGGGAATGAATGTGTTGTATTTAATACGAGACGAGCCTCTTTAGAATTTTTTAACCAGTCTTGAATTTCCTTATCATGCTGCTTCAAACTATCTTTTACAGCTTTCGTTGCTATTTCCTTGTCATAGTATGTACTTGCTGCTGATACTTTATCTGTCTTCAAGCGATTCTTCAAATCTTCTTCTGATTTGCCTACATGTCTTTCAATCGTATGACCATTTTTAGGTGGCCCTTCCATTTCATCTAAAATATTATCACTAATTTTTTCTACTGATGTCGATTGATTCCCTGTTTGTTTCTCTGTTTTTTGTTCTTTTCCTGCACATCCACTTAAGATCAGCATTAGTGCCAATAAACCACTCAAGAAAAGACTACTTATTCGTTTCATCATATCACCTCTTTCATGATTATTATCGCAACTTCACTAAAAGTCAATTTCACAACGAAAAAATCTATCAGTTTTCATTTTTTCCATCTATTTTTCCATATTTACCCGCGCAATTTCATCAACCCTCTATTTTTCTACTTTTATAATATATACCCCCTATATTTTATGATTATTTCCCATATGAAAACACTGATAATATAACTATAGAACTCTTTTATATAAAGGTTTTTATAGTGTTTTTCAAAATAATTTAAGATACCCCTGTTTTTATATACCCAATACCTATATAAGGTATAAAGACCCCTTCTTATCAACGTTTTTCTACATTATGTAAATTTACCCTTGCCTATACAAACGAAATATGGTGTAATGCAAAAAAAGATAAAGGATTTTAAACAATGGCTGAAACGATTCAAAATTTCTTAACAGAATACTATTCAATCGCAATTCCACTTAGTATCTTAATTAACATCATCATTAGTCTTTTAGGTTTTATCCCTAGTATTTTTTTAACCGCCATTAATATACAGCTCTTCGGTGTAACAAATGGCACAATCATTTCGATCGCAGGTGAGGCCTTAGGGGCTATTATCTCGTTTTATATTTACCGCATGGGCCTTCAAAAGTTCACTCACGATAAAGTAAATAAGTACCCAAAGGTAGAGCGTCTTCTTTATGTACAAGGTAGAGAGGCCTTTCTACTCGTTCTATCGTTTCGATTGATACCTTTCATCCCATCAAGTATCGTGACTTTATTTGCAGCTCTAGGGAAAATGTCATTACTCTCCTTCAGTATTGCCAGTACAATAGGTAAAATACCGGCATTATTGATTGAAGTATATTCGGCATATCATGTTATGAACGGAACAAATGAAGCGAAGTGGATTGTAACAATCGCAGGTTGCATTGGATTGTTCTATTTGTGGAAAAAATGGAGAAAAAAATAAAGAAGGAGCCTATGCTCCTTCTTTATTTTTGAAGTATTTTATTAATAGCTGTCCCTTAAATCCTTAATTTACACCAACAGCACTAAATGATTGCTTCACTGCATTTACTTCTGCAGAGCTAGCACCATATAAATCCGCTGCAGCTTGTACTGCACCAGCACGAGCTTGGCTAAATGTAGTAGATTGCGTGAAATATTGTGTATTTGCACGGTAATAAATTGCACCTAACTTATCTTTACCAATGCCCGTTACAGTTACACCCGAATGCGTACCACCATTTGCTAATAAATAAGCTTGTTTGTTAATGATACCACTGTTTGTATGAACCCCACCGTTATCACTAGTACCAGTGTAACGCTTAGAATAATGGTCTGGGTCACCATATTTCGCTGGATCACTCATAGAGCGAAGCGCATCTCCTGCTTTACCAGGCGTGTAAATATCTTCACCAATCTCCCAATCTGGGTTACGGTTATCATAGAATTCTACTAAAGTACCAAAGATATCAGAAATCGCTTCATTTAACGCTCCTGATTCATTTTGATAAATTAAGTCCGAGCTATTTTCCGTAACAGCATGCGTTAATTCGTGACCAATTACGTCAATTCCACCAGATAATGAAGTGAATGTTACACCATCTCCATCTCCGTATACCATTTGTGAGCCGTTCCAGAATGCATTATTATACTTACTTCCGTAATGAACTGTTGATTTTAACGGTGCCCCTGCATCATTAATAGAGTTTCTATTAAATGTAGCTTTATAATAATCATATGTTTTACCTGCATAGTAATGAGCATCTACTGCCGCTGCATCATACGCTGCATTGAAAACATTATCTGCATCTAACCATAAAGTTCCTGGCAATGTAGTACGATTTTTCGCATCATATGTGAAAATCGTTGCTCCGCGCGTATTATCTTGTAAGTAGTAAGATGAGCCAGATAATGTTGTATTGAGTGATTTCGTATCTCCTAATACACCTTTACCAGTTCCTACTTTATTTGTTCCTGTTACAGGTTTTACTACTGCTTTCGCATCCTGTTTAGGAGCCTCTTGCTTAATTGGTGATTTATCTTCATTTGCTACATGATCCAATTTATTATATTTATTTAATACTTTACCGCTGTCTGCTTCAATGAAATAGTAGTAGTTTCCTGGACTTGGATCTAAGAAATTTAGATTTACAACATATGCATATGTTGTTTCTTCACCATTTTGATATACATATAAGTCCGCTTTTGGTTCTACCTCATATTTCGGTGTTACCCCTAAATCTTGCTGCGCGATTTCAATTGCTTTTGCGCCTTCAATCTTATTTTTATTTTTTAACTTTTCCTTTTTGTCTAAATCAGGTGCAACTGTTCCAGACAATACTTTTAAAGAACCGTCTTTACTTACGTGAGCTACTTGAGTAGAACCCCATACAGGTACTCCTTCGTAAACTTGTTGCATACGTACTACTGTTGAATCAGTTACAGCATCTTTCTTCACTTGTTTCACTTTGAAAGAATCTTGCGCACTCTTTTCCCCTAGCTTGTAATCACCTTTTGCTGCGTTTAAGTAATCAAACACAACAGATTCTGCTTTCTTACCAGTCGCTCCAGTTAAATCACCAGAAATAAACTCAGGTGACTGTACTGTCTCATTGTACTTCTTCGTAGAGAGTACATTTTTAGAATCCGCAAATGCAGAGCCTGTCCCTCCAAACGTTGTAACTGCCATTCCTGTCGCTAACACTAACGCTAAACTTTTCTTTTTCATGAACCTTCCCCCTAATAAAAATTTTTTTGAAAAAGAGTAGTTTCATATTAGCATTATGTTTCCACTATTAATATACTAAAAATTCAATTAATTTATTTCTCAAGTTTTGTAGAATTTTGAGGAACAAATATTGAAAAAACCCTTTCCGATTGGAAAGGGTGGAGATTATAAATTAACTTGTTCAACAGTTTTAGCTTGTTGACCAACAATATCAGGTTTACTGCTATATTGATGTATTCCTCCAGCAACTGTAAGAGTCAATATAAACGCCAATACTCCAAATACCATCTTTTTCATGTTTATTCCTCCTTATTATCATTCATTAAATCAATAACTAACCTATAATATCGATTACTTTCTTCAAATCTCGATAAACTGGAAAAATGTTCTGCTAGTTCAACGTATACTTTCTTTAATTCTATTTTATTTCCTGCAGATTTATACAACGGGATAGCCTCATTTTCCAAAAATGCTTTATAATCTTTTGCTTCTTCAAAATATTTATATCTAAGCATTAAAAGCAAATATAATTTTGCATTAAATCTCTCTTCCTGTTTTGCTGCATCAATTCCCTTATCAATTAATGTCCTTGCCTCTTCCAATTCTTCTAATTTAATGCATACTAATGCCATTTCGTATATTGTATCTAAATAGTTTAAATCTATTTGTTTTTGAAGTTGTAGACTATCTAAATAATATTTTTTCGCTTGCTGATATTTGCCTTTTTTATAATAGATACTTCCCATATTACTTAAAGTAATAGCTAATAGTACATCCTTATCAGCAAAAGATGTGGCCTCTCTCAATATACTCTCATACATTTTTAAAGCTTCTTCATACTGACCTTTTTCTGTATAACTTACCGCAATAAGGATTTGGCAATTAATTATGTTTCTAAACTTATATTCACTACGAAATCCTTCTAATGCCATATTTACAAAATGAATTGCAAGATGATGAATATCTAAATGAGTATATGCAAGCGCTATATTATAATACAAGCCTGTTTCATGATACCCTTGTTCTTTGGCCATTACTTCTGTTTTTAATAAGTAATCTAGCCCATCCTTCCATCTATACTGTAAACAGCACAATAATCCTCTACCATACATATATAACAACTTCTGAAATGGAGAATATTTTTTATATACCTTCTTCAACTTATCTAATTCTTCTTCGAGTGCAGAAATATCCCTTTTCATAATTAAATAACGTGTATACAGCAGTTTATAATAATTTATAATTTCAAAATCCAACACATGCTTCATTTCACCTTGTAACTCTTCATATATACGTTCTACTTGTTGCTTGTCCAAATGAACTAGTGCATTCAGCCATTCATCCAGCTTCCCCTTCACATCTTCTTCTACATCTCTCAAATCCGTCACGGCAATTTCTAGTCTTGTGCAGAGCAATTGTAGAATTTCTTCTGATGCTTCGATCTTTCCATTTTCAATCTTACTTAAGTATGAGACAGAACAAATGCCCTGACATAATTCTTCTTGTGTCATTTTTTGCTGAAGCCGTTTATAAAAGACTTGTTTGCCTATTTTTTCTAATGTTTGTTGCATTGTCCTCCTCCATTCTCATTACCCCATTACTCTAATAATACATAAAATTCGGAGAAATATAAATTGATAAATATAAATTTTCTAAAAAATATGCATAATTTCATTTTTTTCTCTCTTGACTTCACTTCAATATCTCTTCTTTGCTACGAATGGTGAAAAATTGGTATACTATAACCAAATTATGGAGGTGTTCTCGCGATGACTCATTATAAAGACGATAGTTATGCCTTACATACAGACCTATATCAAATCAACATGGCTTATACATATTGGAAAGATGGTATTCATAATCGCCGTTCCGTGTTTGATTTATACTTTCGAAAGCTTCCATTCGAGAACGGTTATGCTGTTTTTGCTGGCCTTGAGAAAATTGTAGAGTACATAGAAAATTTCAGCTTTACTGAAAGCGATATCGCTTATTTAGCAGAATTACAATTTGAAGAAGAATTCCTTCATTATTTACAAAATATGAAATTCACTGGGACGATTCGTAGTATGCAAGAAGGTGAAGTTGTATTTAATAACGAGCCTTTATTACGCGTTGATGCACCACTCGGTGAAGCACAAATTATTGAAACCGCTCTCTTAAATATTGTGAATTACCAAACATTAATTGCAACAAAAGCAGCCCGTATGAAACATGCTGCAAATAATGATGAGCTTTTAGAGTTCGGCACAAGACGTGCCCACGAGTTCGACGCTGCCCTTTGGGGGACGCGTGCTGCCTTTATTGGTGGTTTCTCCTCTACAAGCAATGTTCGTGCTGGGAAACGCTTTGGGATCCCTGTAGCTGGCACACATGCGCACTCGTTCGTTCAAGCATATCGCGATGAATACGTCGCATTTAAGAAATACGCTGAAACTCATAAAAAGTGCGTATTTCTCGTTGATACATATGACACATTGAAATCTGGTGTTCCAAATGCAATTCGTGTTGCAAAAGAATTTGGGGATCGTATTGATTTCTATGGTATACGTCTTGATAGTGGTGATATGGCTTATTTATCGAAAAAGGCACGAAAACTACTAGATGAATCAGGGTTTACAAATACAAAAATTATCGCTTCTAGCGATTTAGATGAATACACAATTATGCACCTTAAATCTCAAGGAGCAAAAATTGACGTATGGGGCGTTGGGACGAAATTAATTACGTCCTTTGAGCAACCTGCATTAGGGGCTGTTTACAAACTTGTTGCGATTGAAGATACTGACGGAAAATTAAATGATACGATTAAAATTTCATCTAATCCTGAAAAAATTACCACTCCAGGACTGAAACGAATTTATCGTATTATCAATCGGGTTAACGATCATGCAGAAGGCGATTATATTGCGTTAGATTCTGAAGAACCTGAAAAAGAAGAGCGCTTAAAAATGTTCCATCCAGTTCACACATATATAAGTAAATTCGTAACAAACTTTGAAGCCCGTGAACTCCATAAAGACATTTTCGTTAACGGTGAAAGAACATATGAACTACCAAGTATATTAGATATTCAACAATATAATGAACAGAGTCTCGCTCTATTTTGGGAAGAATACATGCGAACTTTAAATCCCGAAGAGTATCCTGTCGATTTAAGCCAAGAATGTTGGGATCATAAAATGAATTACATTCAAACTGTTCGAGAACAAGTTGAAAAAAACATACAAAAGTAAACAGAGAAGTTTCTCCTTCTCTGTTTTTTTCAATACTATATGGATATTTGTAAAAAATATATTAAAATAATAAGACGAATGTTTTTTATTTGTAAATTTTAATATTATACTATTTAAAAGTAAAATAATATTTGATATTATTTTATTGAATCAATTTCAACAAAATCACTAATAAAAAAGAGGACGCAGGTTGCGTCCTCTTTTTTATAAATCTTTCACTCGTAATACACGCATTGCATTTAACACTGCAAGTAGTGTCACACCAACATCTGAGAAAACAGCTTCCCACATTGTTGCAATACCAAAGGCACCAAGTAATAGAACGATCCCTTTTACACCTAAAGCAAAGATGATATTTTGCCACACTATACTTCTTGTGCGTTTTGCAATTTTTACAGCTGTCGCAATTTTTGAAGGCTCATCAGTCATAATAACGATGTCTGCCGCTTCAATTGCTGCATCTGATCCTAAACCACCCATCGCAATACCAACGTCTGCACGGGCTAATACTGGTGTATCGTTAATACCGTCACCAACGAAGGCAATTTTTTCTTTTCCATGCTTCGCTGCATCAATTTTTTCAATCTCTTCTACTTTTTGTTGCGGTAGTAATTCCGCATGAACTTCATCTAAGCCTAATTCTTTACCGACAGCTTCACCAACTGTTTTTGCATCACCAGTTAACATTACTGTCTTTTTAATACCTAGTTCTTTTAACTTTTGAATCGCTTGTTTCGAATCCTCTTTCACCTCATCAGAAATAACAATATAACCTGCATATTTTCCATCTACAGCAACGTGAACTAATGTACCTACTGTTTCTGGTTGTTTAAATTCAATATTTTCTTTTCTCATTAATTTTGCATTACCTGCAAAAATTTCTTTTCCTTGTACTTTTACGACTGTACCGTGACCAGAAATTTCGTTATAATCATCGATTATTTTTTCATCAATTGATTTTCCATATGCCTTTCGAATAGATTGGGCAATTGGATGGTTAGAATACACTTCAGCAAATGCCGCATACTCTAATAACTCTTCGCTTGTAGTACCTTCGCTCGGTTCCATTTTTGTAACTTTGAAAACACCTTTTGTTAATGTTCCTGTTTTGTCAAAAACAATATATTTTACATCATTTAAAGCTTCTAAATAGTTACTACCTTTTACTAACACACCACTTTTAGATGCACCACCGATACCTCCAAAGAATCCAAGAGGAATGGATACAACTAACGCACATGGACAAGAGATTACTAAGAACACTAAAGCTCTATAAATCCACTCAGAGAATGTAGCTCCTTCTAAAATAAGCGGTGGAATAAACGCCATGATCGCCGCTGTAATAACTACAACTGGAGTGTAGTAACGCGCAAACTTCGTAATAAAGTTTTCTGTTGGTGCTTTTTTACTGCTTGCATTTTGAACTAAATCTAAAATTTTCGATACAGTTGATTCACCAAACTCTTTTGTAACTTCAATTGTTAATACACCGTTTTGGTTCACAAAGCCACTTAATACATCATTTCCAACTTCAACTTCACGTGGTACAGATTCACCAGTTAATGCTGAAGTATCTACCATTGATGTTCCTTCAATTACTTTTCCGTCTAATGGTACTTTCTCACCTGGCTTAACGATAATATAATCGCCAATTTGTACATCTTCTGGTGATACTTGTTTCGTTTCATTCCCAATCTTTACATTCGCATAATCAGGACGAATATCCATTAATGAAGTAATTGATTTTCGAGAGCGGTTTACCGCAATGCTTTGGAATAGTTCTCCTACTTGATAAAATAGCATTACTGCTACGGCTTCTGAATATTGCTGAATTGCAAAGGCTCCTACAGTTGCAATTGCCATTAAGAAGTTTTCATCAAATACTTGGCCGCGAGTTATGTTTCTTACCGCTCTCCAAACGATATCTCCACCTATTAATAAATAAGCAAGGACGAATAACGGAATTGTTACCATTTGTGGTAAGCTCGCTAATGCAGCAATTGCTGTCAAAATTCCGCCGACCACTAATCTCCCTACCATCTTTTTCACGTTTGCTTCACCATGATCGTGACTATGTCCGTGGTCATGACCGTTCTTCTCTTCACGAACAACTTTCACATCTGGCTCTAACTTTTGAACGACATTTGTTATATTTGCTACAGTTGCTTCTAGTTCTCTTTTATTCGCAACTTCTACTCGTAGTTTCTTCGATACGAAATCAACAGTTGCTTCTGAGACAGCTGGCATTTCCTTCACTTTATTTTCAATTTTCATTGCACAGTTCGCGCAATCTAAACCTTCTAATATAAATACTTCTTTAGCAATTTTATTTTTTTGCTCTTCTTGCACTTTAATATGCGGTTCTAATTTTGTAACGAGTTGTTTTGCTTCCGTAACAACTTCGTTTTCTTTATTTTGTGCTGTTTCTAAGATCATTGTCTTTGTTGCGAAGTTTACAGAGCAAGAATTTACTCCTTCTATATTCCCAACACCTTTTTCAATTTTCATTGCACAATTCGCACAATCTAAACCTTCTAACATCAGTTTCTTTTTCACTAACGCTTCAGCCATCGTTCTCCCTCCTCGCGTTCTTTTTATTCTTCTTCGTTTACGTGTTCAAACGCTTGCTCGAAGATATGAATTACGTGCTGGTCAGCTAACGAATAATAAACAACCTTTCCTTCTTTACGATTCTTCACAAGTTTCGCTTGCTTTAACACACGAAGCTGATGCGAAATAGATGATTGTGTCATTCCTAATAAATAAGCTAAATCACAAACGCACATTTCAGCTTCAAATAGCGCATGTAATATTCTCGTACGTGTACGGTCACCTAATACTTTAAATAGTTCTGCTACTTTACTTAAACTTTCATCAGTTGGAATTGTTTGTTTTACTTGCTCAACAACTTCTTCATGAATTATCGTTTGAGAACATGTCTCTTGTGGTGTTTCTACTTTATTTCCAGCCATTATAGCTCACCTCTTTAATTGAACATATGAACAATCATTCATATATCTTATACTCTTATTATATGAGCGCCTACTCATATGTGTCAATGAAATCTGAATTTTTTTTATGAACATTTCGTTCACATTTTAGTAAGGCATATACATATTTTCCGCATCCTCTATATTCTCATACAAAAAAGGATGTACAATTCGCACACCCTTTTTTCATATTCCGACATAAAAATTCAACAAAGTAATATATGTTCCCTTTATTTCAACAAAAGAAAAAGCCTTGCGCGCTCCCTAGACGCACAAGGCTTACTGTGTTTATATCCCTTTAATTAGCTTGTTCTAAATTATCCTGCGAACTTCCATCGTCTTTTAAATGACTATGTTTTTTCGAATAAACAAAGTATACAACTACTCCAATCGCTAACCAAATACCAAAGTATATCCATGTTGTTAACGGTAAATTTACCATTAAGAATAGACAACATGCAATTGAAATAATCGGTAAGATCGGTACAAGTGGTACCATAAATCCACGTTGTAATTTCGGATGCGTTTTACGAAGAATGATAACAGTTACACCAACCATGGCGAATGTTAATAACGCTCCAATATTCGCTAAATTCGACAATTCTTTTAAATCGATAAATCCAGCAATTAAAGCACTACCAATTCCTGTTAACCAAACTGAAAATGTTGGCGCTTCAGTCTTCTTGTTAATTTTCGCAAAAGATTTTGGTAATAAACCGTCACGACTCATTGCGAAGAATACACGTGTTGTCGCATAAATGTAAGCGAAAATTACAGCCATAATACCGATTACAGCTCCAATAGCAATTACACCAGCCACTTTATCTTGTCCTACAACCTCTAACACATATGCCATCGCTTCCGGTACATCTAGCTCTTTATAAGAAACCATACCCGTCATAACGAGACAAACTACAACATAAATGATTGTACAAATAACTAACGAAGCAATAATACCAATTGGTAGATCACGTTGCGGATTTTTTACTTCTTCAGCAGAAGTTGCTAATGCATCAAATCCTAAGAAAGCAAAGAATACTGCTGCTCCCCCTGCGAACACTCCACTTAAACCGTAAGGTGCAAATGGTATCCAGTTTTCTGGTTTCACGTAGAATACACCAACTGCAATGAATAAAACAACAATACCAATTTTAATTAATACCATTATGTTATTCACACGCTTACTTTCTTTCGTACCTCGTGATAATAACCAAGTTATCACTAACGTAACGATAACTGCTGGTAAGTTTACCATACCACCTTGCGCTGGAATTGTTAGCAACGCTTTCGGAATTTCAAGTCCCAGTCCACTCACTAAATTATTGAAATAACCCGTCCATCCGCCAGCTACTGCGGCAGTCGTTACGACATATACGGATAACAATGTCCATCCCATTAAATGAGCAACAAACTCACCAATTGTTGCATACGAATATGTGTACACACTACCTGAAACAGGAAGTGTAGATGCAACTTCTGCATAACATAATGCTGCAAATCCACAAACAATTGCTGCAATCATAAATGAAAAAATAACTGCTGGACCAGCATCTCTTGCTGCTACTAATCCAGTTAATACTAGAACTCCTGTACCAATTATCGCACCAATCCCTAGCATTGTTAGGTCAAATGCCCCTAGCGTTTTCGTCAAAGTTTTACTTTTACTTTCCCCTAACAATTGCGTAACGGATTTCTTTTTAAATAGGTTGGCCACGATGTATGCCCCCTTTTACTAAGAAGAGCTAAGAGGTATTATCTCTTAGCTCTTATCATGTTGTATTATATATTGTTCGATTTTGTTTTGTATAATGCTTCTATTAGCAAGATACTGTTTCTGCTTCTAATAATTCTTTAGCACCTTTGTACTCTAC
Source organism: Bacillus sp. MYb78 (assembly GCF_002975115.1). Lineage (NCBI taxonomy): Bacteria > Bacillati > Bacillota > Bacilli > Caryophanales > Bacillaceae > Bacillus > Bacillus sp. MYb78. The sequence goes on along the minus strand of NZ_PCOB01000020.1, from coordinate 67,682 downwards.
ACCGTGAGCTTCTGCAACTGCTTCAAATGTTACATAGCCATCTAATGTGTTAATACCTTTTAGTAATGCAGAGTTGCCTAGGCAAGCTTCTTTGTAGCCTTTGTTAGCAATTTGTACTGCATATGGTACTGTTACGTTTGTTAATGCAAGAGTTGATGTACGTGGAACCGCACCTGGCATGTTTGCAACTGCATAATGAACAACGCCGTGTTTTTCGTAAGTTGGGTTATCATGAGTTGTAATACGGTCAGTTGTTTCGAAAATACCACCTTGGTCAATCGCGATATCTACAACAACAGAACCTGGTTCCATTGATTTAATCATTTCTTCTGTTACAAGTTTTGGCGCTTTTGCACCTGGGATTAATACTGCACCGATTACAAGATCAGACTCTTTTACAGCTTCTGCAATATTGTAAGGATTAGACATTAAAGTTTTTACTTGGTTTCCGAAAATGTCATCTAATTGACGAAGACGTTCTGCACTTAAGTCGATGATTGTTACATCCGCACCTAGTCCAACTGCAATTTTAGCAGCATTTGTACCAGCTTGTCCACCACCGATGATTGTTACTTTACCACGTTTAACTCCTGGAACACCTGCAAGTAAGATACCTTTACCGCCTTTGTTTTTCTCAAGGAATTGCGCACCAATTTGTGCAGCCATACGACCAGCTACTTCACTCATAGGTGCAAGTAATGGTAGAGAACGGTTTTCTAATTGTACTGTTTCATATGCAATCGCAACAACTTTCTTCTCAATTAACGCTTTTGTTAATTCTGGCTCTGGAGCTAAGTGTAAGTATGTGAATAAGATTAAGCCTTCACTGAAGTGTTTGTATTCGCTTTCAATTGGTTCTTTAACTTTCATAACCATTTCCATGTTCCAAGCTTCTTCAGCTGTATCAACAATTTTTGCTCCCGCTTCAACATATTGAGCGTCTGTGAAACCAGATCCTAAACCTGCACCCTTTTGAATGAATACTTCGTGATTGTTACGAATTAAATGTACAACACCTGCTGGTGTCATTGCCACACGGTTTTCGTTGTTTTTAATTTCTGCTGGTACCCCAATACGCATAATGAAATGCCCCCTTATAATTAACAGAAAAAAGAGATTCTTTTTTCTTTTTGTAATAATTAATAACTTATGTCCTTATTCTAGCATAACTTAAAAGTTATGAAAACGCTAACATATCATTTTTCTAAAGTTTATATATTTAGAATAGTGTAAATATATAAAACATTGATTCTATTAGGGGTTTCGTGACATTCCATTATCTTTCACTCAATTTTTATTATACTTCTTCAAAATAAACAGTAATCATTTATTATTTGACAATAATGTAACAATGTAAAAAACTAAGCGATAACGTATACATATACAGTTATTACTTTACTTAATACTTTAGAGATATATTCTTTTCACAAAAAAACAGCTGCTAGCATTTAGCTAGCAGCTGGGTAACTTATAAATAATTTTAAAAACAAATCATCTGTCGTTTCAGTAATTTTATCAAACAGATCACTTTCTTCCGCTTCTTGCTCTTTTAACATCTTAATTGTTTCACGTGCATCTTCAGGGTAATCAGTTATGATACCATCTACGTTTAACTTATAATATGCCTTTAAATTTTCCATATCATTTACTGTCCATACGTAAATTGGTTTGTTTAACTTCCTTGCTTCTTTTACTAATTTCTTATTTAACATATATTCTTCTGCTACGTAAAAGTCAGCCTTCACATTCTTTAAGTTAGCTCTACTTGCATACAATATATACCCTACTTTTATATCTGGATTTGCACGCTTAAACTCTTTAATAAGCGGATAATGTAACGTTTGAATTACACATTGCTTCTCAAATTCATTATCTTTAATCGTTTTTAAGACTTTGTTTACAAAGTCTTTTTCGCCCCCATGAAGCTTCACTTCTATATTAAGTTTGATTTTGCCATTTGCTAGCTTAATGATTTCATCAAGTGTACTTATTTGTCCTGAAAGTCCATCTTGACTAAGGGTAAGCTGCCTTAACTCAGCCATCGTTAAATCTGACACATGCACATTTGCATTTGCGAGACGTTTCAGCTTCAAATCATGTATAACCGCTAGTTCACCGTCTTTCGTTTGTAATACATCTATTTCAGCGTAGTCTGCTTTTGCATCAATAGCACCTTGCACAGCTTCTTTCGTATTTTCTACGCCTTTTGATATATACCCGCGGTGCGCCATAATAATCGGTTCTTTATACGAATTTGAAATAAACGTTACAATGAAGGCAACGACCATTCCCGCAGTAATAATCCCTACAATGTATACGCCAATGAATTTCCAACGATGTTTTTGGAAGAAACATTTATCTGCTTTCGTTTTCGAATAATCTAATCCTTCTTCTAATAAAACATCTTCAACCGGTACCTTTTGTAAGTATAATCGCGTAATCGCCATAATATAAAATGGCGTCACGATAAAGCTGAATAAATACAATGTGCTCGTTAAAAATACAGAAATCGTTGATTCAGCTAATAATGCAAATGTTCCTTTCGGGTTTGTAAATTCATAAACACCCCATAGGCACAATAAATATATTCCCAAAAATACGACATATACAATTCCAATTGAAATAAAAAATCCTACTAAAAAGAGTAGTACTTTAAAAAAGCTTTCCTTTACTAAATTTGCACTTTTACGTGCTGCCACGCGAAATGATTTTTGCTCTAAAACAACAATAGGTAGAACGAAAATCCATCGAAGATTCAAATACGCGACTACAGCAAAGAACGTGTAATAACCAACTTGCCCCATCGTTGTCTTAAACAGTTCTCCTGTAATAAAGTTAGGAATTTGAATTTGCGGGATTAATGCCGTTTCATATCCCATATTTAAAAGAGGCAACAATACGACAGCATATAAAATAAATCCTGGTAAGCAATATGTGAAAAGAGTAGGTAAATACGTTACCGTTTTATATAAAATCGGACGTAATTTCACCTTCTGTCTTTTATGAGCGAAATACGAAATAATAATAAGCACCGCAAATTCCGTAAAGATAAGAAACAGTGCTAACAATGATAAAATTACGATTGCTAAGATGCCATAAGGCGTCTTTAAAAACGCTAATAATTCATCATTTGTCGCATTTGCATAACCACCAAAATACAATAACTTATTAAAAATAATTCCAAATAGCGGAACAAACACAATCGCTGCTAATAATTTATAAGCAAGTTGAAAAGTTAATACATTCCAAAAAGCAAATTTAACTGTTTGAAAGGAATGTCTCATTACTCCTGGTATAGATAGTTTTTTACGGTGTTGCATATATTCCTCCAAATTCTAAAACGGTATTTGAGATGGATTCCATATTTCCAGTTCTAATCCATCTTTTTAATAATAATATATTCCGCTTAACATGAACACTCTTATACATATAATGAAAAAAGTGATGGCTACTTCCCATCACTTTTTCATTTATTCTATTTTTTCTCTAGCCCTTGTCCAAATGCTTTCAAGAAGCTAAAACCGAATGTAATTGCTCTATTGATGTCTGGGTCTTTTAATACTTTAAAGAAATCCATCACTTTTGTTTTTTTACCACTATTTAATTCGTCTGTCGCAAATTGCAATCCTGTAACTAAACTTGACGTAATTTGCTTCGTTATTTCTGGGTCAACTGAAGATAACGCTTCTCCGGCCCCCATCATATTGTTGAGTGCATTTTTAACTGGTTCACGATTTAATTGCTCCACAGCGATTTTTGAAACATCTTCCTTCGCAGCAAGTAAACTAATCGCCGCATCTAATATACCAGCCTTCTGCAACTGTGCTAAAAGCTGCATCGTTTCTTCTACTGCTTCACGATTATTAGATAGCTCATTTAGAAGCTCATCTGCTACTTGCTGTTTCTGTTCTTCCTCTGTTACAACTTTCTTTTTAATTAAAGTAATTTCTTTCGCCACTATCTCCGCCCCCTAGTCCACAAGTGATACGTATTGTTTTCTTTGCCATTTTTGCTGGATTTCAACACCGTTTTGCGGATTACGCTTTTTATCTCTCGGGTTTGAAGATGGTAACGGGCGATTCCCTTTCTCACGTAGTACACGCATCTTTACCATCGTTTGTTTGTATGCTGGTGTACACGTATAAATATCTGTCGCCGTTCCAGTTAAAGTATTGATCGCCTCTTCATTTACCGTTGCATGCATCGGTAAATATAGCTCTTTCCCCGTTACACGATCTGTAACAAGTGCCTGTACTTTAATTTTCCCAAATGGTGATGCTAATTCTACAAGACCACCATCTTTCACATTGCGCTCTATGGCAAGTTCAGGTGAGATTTCAACGAACACTTCAGATACTTTAGATAAAATGCCAGCCGATTTATTCGTCATATTCCCTTCATGGAAATGTTCTAACATACGACCATTATTTAAAAGTAAATCATACTCATCTGGCGCTACAACTGGCGGCACCCATTCATCTAATGATAATCGAGCTAGTTTATCTGGGAAGTTAAATCCGTCTACATATAATAGTGGTGTATCACTACCATCATGGCTACCCCAACATAAACTATTCCATCCTTCTAAGCGATCGTATGTGGCCTGAGAGTATAAAGGTGCAAGCGATGCAATTTCATCCATAATTTCACTTGGACTTTCATAATTCCAGTCCCCGCCAAGTGCACGAGCTACTTTTTGTAAAATCCACCAGTCTGGTTTTGAATCACCAAGCGGCTTCAATACTTCATATAATCTTTGAATACGGCGCTCTGTATTCGTAAATGTTCCCTCTTTTTCTAAGCTTGGTGCTGCTGGTAAAATAACATCAGCAAAACGAGCTGTTTTCGATAAGAACATATCTTGAACAACGAGGAAATCTAAATTCGCTAAAATATGTTGTACATGGTTAGCATTCGAATCTACTAAAGCCATTTCTTCACCCATAACATACATACCACGCAGTTTTCCTTCATCTGCCGCAAGTAACATTGCAATATTATTTAAGCCTGGTGCTTTCGGAATTGTAGTACCGTATGCTTTTTCAAATTTCGCACGGAGCGCATCATCTGAAACTGCTTGGTAACCTGGAAGCCAGTTTGGTAATGTTGCCATATCACAAGCGCCTTGTACGTTATTATGTCCGCGTAATGGATATGCTCCTGCACCAGGACGACGATAATTACCCGTAACAAGCAATAGATTTGAAATTGCTGCTGAAGTTGTACTTCCTCCAGTATTTTGAGTTACACCCATTCCCCAAAGTACACAAGTACCATCTGCTTCATATACCATACGAGCCATTTCTTTCAGATTTTCTTTCGAAATCCCCGTAATTTCTTCTGTATAATCAAGCGTATACTTTTCTACCATTTTGCTATATTCATCAAAATTCTTCACATTTTCAGCTATGAACTTTTTATCGTGCCAATCTTGATCAATAATATATTTCGTAATACCAGCGAGCCATACATAATCAGTTCCTTGGCGCGGATGAATGAATAAATCCGCACGCTCTGCCATTTCATGTTTACGAAGGTCCGCCACAATTAATTTTTGGTCATGTAATTTATGAGCACGTTTTACACGCGTTGCAAGTACAGGATGTCCTTCTGTTGGATTTGCTCCAACGATAATGACAAGGCCTGCTTCCGCAATATCCTTCACTGTTCCAGCGTCCCCTCCCATACCGACAGTTTTAAATAAACCATCTGTTGCTGGAGATTGACAATAACGGGAACAGTTGTCTACATTATTCGTTCCATATATTTGACGGGCTAGTTTTTGCATAAGATAATTTTCTTCATTCGTTACTTTCGAAGAAGAAATAAATCCAAATGCATCACTTCCATATTCTGATTTAATATGCTGCATATTGGATGCAACAACTTCAAGAGCCTCTTCCCATGAAGCTTCAACAAACATATCTCCTTGGCGAATTAATGGCTTTGTAATACGATCTTCACTGTTTACAAAATCCCATCCAAATTTTCCTTTTACACATGTGGAAATACCGTTAACCGGCGCATCTGAAACAGGCTGTACTTTCAAAATGTGGCGGTCTTTCGTCCATACTTCAAATGAACAACCTACACCACAAAATGTACAAACTGTTTTTGTTTTATTCACTTTCGTCTTACGCATCGCAGCCTCTACTTCTGAAACTGCTAAAATACTACTATATCCAGGCTCTACATCCTTTACAAAATCAATCATCGGATCTAACACATCTGGTTTCAATCCAGTCATGAATCCGGCTTCACCCAGCATTGTTTTTTCCATTAACGCATTACATGGACATACTGTTACACACTGTCCACAACTTACACAAGATGAGTCATTTATACTTACACCATTGTCCCATATAACACGTGGACGGTCTAAGCTCCAATCAATCGATATAGTTTCATTCACTTGTAAGTTTTGACATACTTCTACACACTGCCCACAAGCAATACATTGATTTGGATCATATCGATAAAATGGATGTGACATATCCACTTCACACGCACTTACTTTTGGCTCATACGGATATTTCTGTTCCTCAATTCCCATCATATGTACTGTATTATGGACTTTACAGTTACCATTATTGTTATCACAAACGGTACAATACAGTAGATGATTCTCTAATATTCGATCCATTGCCTCAGTCTGTGCCTCTTTTGCACGCTGGGACTGTCTTTCGATATGCATACCGTTCTCTAATTTCGTTGAACAAGCACGCAATAACTTTCCATTTACTTCTACAATACACGTATCACAAGTTTGAATTGGATCTACTTCTGGTACATGACAAATTTGAGGATGTTCCAAATTACTCTCGTTAAATAATTGTAGTATCGTCTTTTCACCTGATGCAGAAAATTCTTTACCATCGACGGTTACACGGACTGTCTGTTCTGCCATAGTTTCCCCTCTCCTTACAACCAACTGTACAACACAATTATGAATCCGTTTTCAAAACCGCATTACTGTACATATTTTTGAAACGCTCTACCCAAATACTTTCTTATGAAGTCGATTCTAGATGTTATAAGGTATAACTACGAAAGCTTGAAAATATCACTATTCTACAGTTCTATTATATCGTACATATACAATAATAACCAAAATAATCTGTGATCTTCTTGTTAATAGGTGTTTTTATTTTTCCCATTGTTTTATGATAAATGTGGGAGAGAAATACATATAAAAGGGGAATTAAATATGGGGCCTACGCAAGAGACTTATACAATTGTACGTTATCAATCTGGTACATTTTCAAAACAACTTGACGAGATTGTTACAGAATCTCCTATTACTATTAAATTGAATGGTGAAGAATATGTAACAGTCGTATGCACACCAAATTATATTGAAGATATGGTAATTGGTTTTTTAATTTCTGAGGGGATTATTTCTTCCTATAACGATGTTGAAGAACTATGGGTTCAAAAAGATAACGGAATTGTCCATGTAAAATCATCAAAAGTGAATCCGCTCTATCAAACTTTATATAATAAACGATACATCACTTCTTGCTGCGGAAAAGGTAGACAAGGTTTTATTTTCGTAAACGACGCAGCAAAAGCAAAAGACTTACATGATATACATGTAAAAATTACTCCTGAAGAATGCTTTCACTTAATGAATACCTTGCAACAATCTTCTACTACATTTCGCCAAACTGGCGGTGTTCACAATACCGCGCTATGTGATCGAAACAATATCCTCCTATCAAGAATGGATATTGGAAGACATAATGCATTAGATAAAATATATGGTCATTGTTTGCGTAACGATATATCCATTAAAGGAAAAATCATCGCATTTAGCGGACGTATTTCATCCGAAATTTTACTCAAAGTTTCAAAAATCGGATGTGAAATTGTTCTATCCAAATCCGCTCCAACAAAACTGGCATTGCAACTTGCCCATGATTTAGGCATTACAGTCGTAGGATTTATTAGAAATGAATCTTGTAATATTTACACACATCCAAAACGAATTGATGGCTATCAATCCAATGTTTAAAAAATAACTCCTCAATCGAGGAGTTATTTTAGTTATAAAAATGTAACATATTAAACACTTGAATAGTTAATAAAGTTAATATATAATTTCATTACATAATTAAAACAAAACATTGTAGCATATATCTTTTCATTCTTTTACAAATTAAAAGAGAATACTAACAAAACATATACTCAATCTTATGAAAGTAATGGATTTATTTGAAATCCACCAGGGAGGTTACAACTATGGAAATTCGCTTATTAACGACAGAGGACGCAGAAATATATTTAAAAGTTTGTATGGAAGGTTTAACGAAGAACCCGGAAGCTTTTAGCTCTTCTTATGAAGATGTTTTGAAACATGATGATCCTGTAGCTGCTATGGCAAAACGATTAAGCAATCCGGATAAGTATACTCTAGGGGTCTTCAAAGATAACGATTTAATCGGCATTGCTACTTTAGAAACAAAGCCATTTATTAAACAAGAACATAAAGCAAAAATCGGTTCCGTTTTTGTTTCACCAAAAGCGCGTGGCCTTGGAGCAGGACGAGCTCTTATTAAAGCAATTATTGAAAATGCCGATAAATTACATGTAGAACAACTTATGCTCGATGTTGTAGTTGGTAACGATGCAGCAAAAAAATTATATGAGTCATTAGGTTTCCAAACTTACGGCGTACAAGAGCGTTCATTAAAACATAACGGTCAATATTGGGACGAGGAACATATGGTTCTGTTCTTAAATGATTAATACTTCAATATAAAGTGGAACTTTACTCAGTGAGGGAGTTTTCCAAAAGCATCTTTCTTAATAAGAAAGATGCTTTTTTCATTACAACAATGTAATCTTCATGTCACCTTTATCGATCGTACCAATCCTTACCATTCATTATACTAAAAATATAAAGTGACACTTTACTCAGTGGGGAACTACATCCCACGCTGATCGCATGTACTTGATATGTAGAGGAGAATGTGACATGAAACAAAACAAACGAGCTATGCTTTTAATATTTACTACAGCAATTGTAACTTCTGGATTAGCAATTTTACCTTGGTTTATTATATGAACACTCCCCCTAACAATGAAAAAAGCTGATTGCTTCTTAAGAAGCAATCAGCTTTTTTTATATTATAAAATCCCCAAAATTTTATTTACGCAACTTATAATAATAACCATAGATACGGCAACGCACATGACAACCGTATTACGATCTTGCTTTTCTTTTTTTGAAATTTCTTCTTTTGAATTCATGTGTATGATCTCCTTTTAAAAAAAGTGTGAGATAGGAAATTTTTCTTATCCGATGCGAGGTGAATACGAAAACCCTCTCTATCTCACATACACAATAGAATGGAATTGTCATTTTATAAATAAAATGACATGACGTTATGTCGCAACATAGGGTATTTTGTGTCGCTACGTTTTCTATTATAAAAAATAGTTGTGCAAAACTAGTGCATTTTTTATGTCAATTACTCTGAGCGAAAAAATCAGCCCTCCATTCAATCACATAAAAAGAGTTTTTTATTATTTTCATGTAAACTATACAAGTAGAATGAACAGTTTGGGGTGCACAAGATTATGGTAAAAATTTTATTAGTAGACGATGAAGAACGTATGTTGCGATTATTAGATCTGTTCTTAAGCCCTCGCGGCTATTTTTGTATGAAAGCTACCTCTGGCCTTGAAGCACTAAAATTAATCGAACAAAAAGAATTCGATATTATTTTATTAGATGTTATGATGCCAAATATGGATGGATGGGATACTTGCTATCAAATTCGTCAAATTTCCAACGTTCCTATCATTATGTTAACAGCTCGCAACCAAAACTACGATATGGTGAAAGGCCTCACGATGGGCGCAGATGATTATATTACAAAACCGTTTGATGAGCATGTATTAGTCGCACGAATCGAGGCTATATTACGCCGTACAAAAAAAGATGGCTTTGTTAGTTTCAATGGTATTGAGTGGGATAAAACGAAACATACTGTCACAGTGTACGATGAAAAAATCTCGCTAACTCCTATCGAATTTTCGTTACTCGGACTATTTTTGCAAAATACAAACCGTGCTTATAGCCGAGATGATTTAATCGAAAAAATTTGGGGCTATGAAACAGATATCGAATATAGAACAATTGACTCACACATTCGTAATATCCGTGATAAACTACGCAAAAAAGGATTTCCGATTGAAGATTACCTAGAAACGGTCTATAAAGTCGGATATAAATGGAAAAGTGAATAATTACTTCGGTCAGTGGGAAATCGTATACCACTGACTCTTTATTATGAATAAGGTATGGTGAAAAAATGAGTAAACTTTCCCTTAAAATTGGGACATACTTTTTAATATTAGCTTTATGTATTGAAACAATTGCTTTCGTATCTTTTTATAAAAGCCTTTCAAAAATGCGTATTGTAGAGGAAACAGATGCTCTTTTAGAGAAAGGTAATCGCTATAGTAAAAAAATTAAAAGCCGCGAGAGACGGGATGAATATTATAAAGAAATGAAACACGCTGAACATAATAAAAATCCTAAACGTCCTGTGTACCCTGAGTTCGATATTACGAATGAGGCTGCACACTTAGTTGAATCGGAATCAATTTCTAACTCCGATATAGCTATCATTATTACTGACCATAACGGCAAAATTATTTCCACCTCAGAACCCGTAACAAAAGATATGCAAAAACAACTTACTTGTAAAACAGAAACTGTCCCAGACGGCGGGTTGGTCGTTGAAAGGAACTGGAAAAAATCAAAGTTCATCACAACAGTAAGTCCACTTAACACAACAAAGTTTCAAGGAAAGCTATATATGTTATTAAAAACATCTTTCCTAGAAAATATGTTACTTAAACTCATGAACCAATTTCTTATCATTAGCGTTTTAACAATTATTTTAACAACAATTTCTGTCTTTGTTTTTTCACGCGTTATTACAGAACCACTTGTAAAAATGAAGAGAGCGACAGAAAAAATGTCAAAATTAAACAAGCCAATTCAATTAGGTATTAAACGAAATGATGAACTCGGAAGTTTAGCAAAAACAATTGAAGATTTATCGAGTGAACTTACGTATATGAAAAAAGAGCGCAATGAATTTCTCGCTAGTGTCGCTCATGAACTATTAACTCCATTGACCTATATGAAAGGTTATGCGAAGGTAGCAAAGAGAGACTCTTTAACAAAAGAGGAGCGAGAAGAATACTTACAAATCATTGAGGATGAAACGGATAGTGTAACCGATCTCGTCCAAGATTTATTTATGCTTGTACAATTAGAACAACACCAATTTGTTATAAAAAAACAAAAAGTGCTTCTTCAGCCATTTTTAGAACGAATGGTAGAAAAAACAAAAACAACATTAACAAATAAGCAAATGCAGCTTCATGTATATTGCAAAGATGATTTAGAAGTTTGTATAGACGAAAGACGTATGGAACAAGTTATGTTAAATTTATTACACAACGCTTATCAACATTCGCCAGAAAACACAGCCATTACGATACGTGTACTTACAAAAACAGATTCTTTTACAATAAGTGTACAAGATGAAGGTGAAGGTATTCCTGAAGAAGATATCCCGCATATATTTGACCGTTTTTATCGTGTCGATAAATCTAGAACACGAGCTACAGGCGGAAAAGGTATCGGGCTAGCTGTTGCAAAGGAAATTGTAGAATTGCATAACGGTTCTATTCTAGTAACAAGCCAATTAGGAGCGGGAACAAACTTTATAATCGAGCTACCTTTTGAATAATATGCGTGTGAAAACACCAGTAGTAGTAAACACTACTGGTGTTATTTTGTTCATAAAAACAGCTCATATAAGCTAAGCTTTTGAAATTATTCTTATTTCAATATAAAATAAAGGTACATTTGCAAAGATTTGGAGGGTGATATAATTGGATATCCATGTATTAACAAAAGACGAAGCAGAAATTTACTTAGAACTTCGCGTAGAAGGATTAAAGCAAAACCCTGAAGCATTCAGCTCTTCTTATGAAGATATTATTAATAAAGAGTGTGCGATTGAATATAAAGCACAAAAATTAGCACAAGATGAAAACTATACGCTAGGTGCATTTAAAGATGGAAAATTAATCGGGGTTGCAACACTGGAAACGAAACCATATGTAAAACAAGAACATAAAGCTAAAATCGGTTCTGTATATGTATCTCCAAAAGCACGCGGACTTGGAGCAGGAAAAGCACTTATTAAAGAATGTCTTGAGCTTGCTAAATCTTTAGAAGTAGAACAAGTTATGCTTGATGTTGTCGTTGGAAACGATGGAGCGAAAAAACTTTATGAATCATTAGGTTTTAAAACATTCGGTGTACAAGAACGTTCATTAAAATATAACGGACAATATTGGGACGAAGAGCATATGGTCTTATTCTTAGATGAAAATAAATAATAAAAAACATCCTCATGTTTGGAGGATGTTTTTTACTTTCTTGTAAACCATGCCTTATGTAATAATTGAATCGCTTTCGCAATCTCTTCCTCTGATAATATCGCAAACCCAAGTAAAACTACACTCTCAGGTGCCGTACCGTCTTTATAGTACGTAGACACAGGATATATTTTGATACTATGTTTCGCAGCTTCTTGAATTAATTCTTCTTCCCGCATTCCATTATGCACTTTTAATAAAATGTGTAATCCCGAATCTTCTCCTATCACTTCAACACGATTAGAGAAATACTTCTCTATTTCAAAAACAAGTCGATCTCTCTTCTTTCGGTAGACAACACGCATTTTATGAATATGTTTTTCCCAATATCCTTCATTTAAAAATCTTCTAATCACTTCTTGATCTATTCTTGAAACACTTTGTGTATAAAATAAATATTGCTGTTGATACTTTTTAATTAATTTCTTCGGCAACACCATATAGCTCATCCGTAGCGATGGCAATAATGCTTTAGATAGCGTCCCCATATAAATAACTTTCCCCTCTGTATCTAACCCTTGCAGCGCCGGTATAGGCTTTCCAGAATAGCGAAATTCACTATCATAATCATCTTCAATAATATACCTGCTCTCTTCTTTCTTTGCCCATTGTAAAAGCTGCACCCTTCTCGTAATAGGCATAATCATTCCATATGGAAACTGATGGGAAGGTGTAACAAATACAACATTCGCATTGCTATTTTCTAAATCTGCAATACAAATTCCATCTCTATCTAAAGATAACATTTGGACTCTTGCTTCTCCTTGTTCAAAAACAACCATCTTCCTATGATACCCTGGGTTTTCAACTGCATAATTGCTTCCCTTTAACAATTGAAACAATAGTTTCACTAATATTTGTGTTCCCGCTCCTAATACAATTTGACTAGCTGAACAACGCACACCTCTAGATTCATACAAATAATTCGCAATCTCTTCTCTTAAGCTTGCTTCTCCTTGAGGGTGTCCTAGAAAGAGAAGTTCGTTATTATGCGGCTGCCATACTTCATTTACAATTTTCCGATACATATTGAATGGAAAAGCATTTGTATCAATTCCTGTTTGTGTAAAATCAAATTTATAACTCTTCTCCTGAAACGGTACTTCTTCTATTCTATCTCCGCTATCCTCTACATGAACCATTTGCTCAATTTTGCATACAAAATAGCCTTTTCTCGATATCGACTCAATATAACCTTCTGCAAGTAATTGTTCGTACGCTGCCTCTACTGTATTTTTACTTACCTGTAAATGTATCGCTAACTTTCGCTTAGCCGGTAATTTCGTAAAAGGGACAATCGATCCATCTTTAATTTCTTTTTTTATATACTCATACAATTGCACATATAATGCCTTTTTACTATTCATATTTAAATTAGGCGTTAATTCTAACATAGTATCTGACCCCTTAATAAAACTAAAATCTGATACTTTTTATGGTACCAGAAGTTATATATAATTCCTTTTATCATGTCACACATAAAAAATCAAATACTGGAGAGGAGAAACATGATAATGAACAATGGTAGACGTATCGGACTCATTATGATTATTACAGGGGCTACATTATGGGGATTATCTGGTCCAATGATTCAGTGGCTATTTCAGCATACTAATGTATCCTCAATTGATTTTTTAACAATTCGATTGTTGCTTGCAGGAATATTTATTTTGTCTTTCTTACTTATAAAGAAACAAAACATATTTCAAATTTGGAAACACCCTAGATATTCTATACAACTTATTATTTTCTCTATTCTCGGCATGCTTGGTGCGCAATACGCCTTTATCGAAACGGTTCATATTAGTAATGCAGTCACAGCAACACTATTTCAATTTCTAGGTCCTGTTCTTATTACCATGTATGTTGCATTTGAACAAAGAAAATTCCCTGCTTCCATGCAACTATTCGCAATTATAGCCGCGCTAATAGGAACATACTTTATTATTACAAATGGCTCAATTGAAAATATTGTTTTATCCAAAGAAGCTATTATTTTTGGACTATTAACAGCAATCGGATTTGCATTTTATACCCTTCATCCGGCTTCTCTCATTAAAGAATGCGGGACAACTGTAGTAATTGGTTGGGGAATGTTAATCGGAGGAATTGCACTACTTATTTATAATCGTTCATTCGGGTGGAATCAATTTTCACAAACCCTCACACTAAAAACTTTTTCTATGCTTATTCTTATCATTATTAGTGGTACCCTTTCTTTCCTTCTATATATCGGTAGTCTTAAATATTTAGCAGCAACAGAAACAAGCATTTTATCTAGCATTGAACCCCTTGTAGCTGCCATCGTTTCAATCACTTGGCTAAATGAATCTTTTGGAACATATCAATTATTAGGCGGCGTATGTATCGTTCTGTCCGTTATTTTTTTGACGATGCCTCAAAAAGAAACCGAACCAACCTATACAACGGAACAAATATAAAATGAAACTTTAATTAGTGGGGACTATCTCCCACTAATTATTAACCTACACCAATCGGGCTTTTACGGGATAAAAATGTCAAAAGAGGTCGTACAAAACTTACGACCTCTTTTTATACTTTAAAGGAATTGTCCCGCCTTCTAGCAAATACAATTACACTAACAATAAAAACTAGGAGTGTGGCACCATGAAAAAAATTGGAACTATGCTACTTCTCTCCTTCCTCATCACTGGATGCACACAAGCACAACCTGATTCAAAAGCATCTAAAACTGAAGCTGTCGCAACGTCATCCACTCAAGTGAACGCACCTTCCTTCTTTCACCTTAGTGTTTTAAAAGATGTAAATTGGGAAGAAACACCTTCTTTCATAGAAGGAAAAATGCCTTTAAAAGGCATCGAAGGTAAAGTCGCAATGGCTGATAGTCCTATTATCGCAAATGAACAAAATGAAATAATGTGGTACTTTCTAGATTCTGAAATACCAACTGGAAAATTGTCTATTATTGCGCTAAAACAAGGATCTGTAACTCCAACACCAGTACTCTTTCAAAAAGAAACTTCCAAACAAACTTGGACTACTTCAAATACAATCGATTCTACTACAAGCGAACTCCCTCTCGCTATGTCACTACCTTCACCTGGATTATGGTTATTAAATATATATGTGAATGAAAAATATTATAATCAGTTTGTAATCACCGCTAAGTAAAGTGACAAAGATAAATCACTTCCTTACAACAATGTAATTTCTACGTCATGTACTTCGATAGTTGAATTATCTCTCTTCTCTTATACTTAAAGTAAGAAATGAAACGAGGAGAGATGAGAGATGAAAAAAATGATAGAAGTGATCGTAGCAGTAACTGAGGTTTTAGTGAATGGTAAACAAGTTGCAATGGAATTAAATAAATAGTGAAGAAACATAAATAATTCTACACTTCTTCATTATTTTGATTTCTTATCTCAAAAAAGCAGTGCCTTTTAGGCACTGCTTTTCGCTATTAATAACGTGGTATTTTCGTAATTTGCGCGACGCCCGAATCAATAGCTGCTTTCGCTACTGCTTCTGCAACACTTGGAACAACTCTTTTATCTAATGGATTCGGGATTACATAATTCGCATTACGTTCTTCATCAGTAATGATGTTAGCGATCCCATATGCTGCCGCTAATTTCATCTCTTCTGTAATATCAGTTGCGCGCACATCTAACGCACCGCGGAATATTCCGGGAAACGCCAATACATTATTTACTTGATTCGCATAATCCGAGCGCCCAGTTCCTACTACAGCTGCCCCAGCCTCTAATGCATCCTCAGGGAAGATTTCTGGAATTGGATTCGCCATTGCAAACACAATTGCTTTCTCATTCATCGTCTGTACAAGTTCTTTCGTTAATACGTTAGGAGCAGATACGCCAATAAAAATATCAGCTTGGTGAATCGCTTCTTTTAACGTTCCACGCACATGTTCACGATTTGTCTTTTTTGAAACTTCAATTTGTGCTTCGTTCATCCATGTTTCACCTTCACAAACAATACCTTCTAGGCTAACTAGCGTAATGTGCTTTGCACCAGCCTTTAATAATAATTTTCCAATTGCAATTCCTGCCGAACCCGCACCGTTAATAACGATTTTCACATTATCCATTTGTTTGCTAACAACTTTTAATGCATTAATAACAGCTGCTAAAACGACAATAGCTGTTCCATGTTGATCATCATGGAATACAGGAATATTCGTTTCTTCTTTTAATCGTTTTTCAATTTCAAAACAACGCGGTGCTGCAATATCTTCTAAATTAATCCCTGCAAATGTAGGCTCTAAATTTTTTACAAGGGTAACGATTTCATCTACATCCGTTGTGCCTAAACATAATGGGAAAGCATCTACATTCGCAAACTTCTTAAACAAAATACTTTTTCCTTCCATAACAGGCATAGCCGCTTTCGGTCCAATGTTTCCTAAACCGAGTACCGCTGTTCCATCTGAGACAACTGCCACCATATTGCCACGTGCTGTATAGTCATACACTGTTTCTTCATCTGCCGCAATTGCTTTACACGACTCCGCTACACCTGGTGTATACGTCAGGCTTAAATCATCCGCTGAATTTACCTCCACTTTACTTGTAATTTCAATTTTCCCTACTAATTCTTTATGCAATAACAATGATCTTTCATTAATTTGATTTGCTAACATACTTATAATCTCCCCTTAATTTGACAAGCTAGCTATATGAATATAGCTAGCTTGTTTGATCATGAAAACATTTTTAATAATATTGTCGCCGTTACAACCATTGCCGCCCCGCCTAAACGAGTTGAAATTTGCGCGAACGGCATTAATTCCATACGATTTGAAGCCGATAAAATAGCAACATCTCCAGTTCCACCTAAACCGCTATGACATCCAGTTACAATCGCCGATTCGACTGGATACATTTTCATCACTTTCCCTACAAGAAAACCTGATGCTACCATTGTAAGAACAACCGATGCGCACACAACAACATATCCTACTGAAAGAACTGCTGCTACGTCTTTTAACGGAATATATAGCAATCCTAATCCAACCATTAAAGGCCAAGTTAAATTCTTCGAAATAAATTTATATAAATGGAATGCTCCTTGCTCCATTTTTGCTGGCATTAATTTAAAGTATTTCACAAGTGCTGCTGAAAAAATCATAATGATTGCCCCAGGAATACCGATGAACTTAGAAGCAAATCCTCCGAAGATGAAGAACGTACACGCAATTAATAAACCTGCTCCCATTAATGAGAAGTCAATTGGCTTCTCTGTATTTTGTTCTTTTAATAATTCTGCTTGATTGTCTGTTTTCACTAATACACCGTTACCACTAAGCTCCGGTTTCTTCTCACCTAAACGCTTCATATACCCTGCACTTACAATTGCGAACATATTTCCAATAATAGCTGCTGGAATAAGCTGTGATACAAACGTTGCTGATGATTCATTTAAAATATCACTATACGCTAGCGACAATGGTAAAATCCCTTCCCCGATACCACCACTTACAATTGGTACGATGATAAAGAAGAATGTGTGCTTCATTTCAAATCCAAATAATGAACCGACCAATAACCCTACTGCTACAGAAGCTAACGTCCCTACTACTAAAGGAATAAACATGCGAACGAAACCTTGTACTAACACTTTACGGTTCATTCCTAAAATACTTCCGACTACTAAACAAGAAATATATAAATATAAAAAGTTCGATTTTTTCATTAACATAGTCGCAGCTTCCATTGAAGCTGGATTCATCCAGTTAAAAAATACAAGTAATGATGGAATAAATAACGAAAGTATTGCTGGACCGCCAATATTTTTTAAAATTGGAATTCTCATCCCAATATCGCCTAAGAAAATCCCCATGATCATAATAACTGCAAATCCACCAATCATATCTGCTGGCAATTTATTATATACAGATGCCCCATAAATAATAGCAGCCAATACTACATATAACGGTAAAGGTATAACACCGATTTTTACATTCATAATTTTAGAAGCGAAAGATTCTCTTTGTACTTCATTTCCTTCAGAAAATGATACCGCTTCCACATTCTTTTGAATTCCCATATGGCACCCCCTCGTTTTCTTAATAACAATATTAAAACGCTTTCAATAGTAAAAATAGTTTTTGTAAGTTTTGTAATTGATTTTGTAATTAAAAAAAGTATAAGCGACTTATACTAAGTCGCTTATACGTAAAACTCTATTTTCTTTTGATCAACACATCTTAATTTACTTACAGGTCTTCCCACATGTTGGTACATCATTTCGTTTTCTAACACCCCAATGTCAGTCAAAAACATTACATATTTTCGAATAGAAACTCTTGAAATTCCAACTAATTGTGCCATTTCATCTGTTGTAAACACCCTTCCATTCAACGACTCGATCTTCTGCCAAATTAATTGCAATGTTTGCTTCGTTAACCCTTTCGGAAGCTCTTTCGTGACAGTAGGCGCCCTTTTTTCTTTTTGTAAAATTAACGAATCTAATTCCGATTGACTAATTTTTTGTTGTTCTTTCATAAAAGTAAGTTTTTCTCGATATATAGTTAATGCCTCTTTAAATCGTTCAAATGTAAATGGTTTAATTAAATAATCTACTACGCCATATTGTAATGCTTTTTTAATACTTCCCATATCATGTACAGCTGAAATCATTATAATATCGATTTCTTTTTCTTGGTTCCGGATATACATTAAAAGCTCAAAACCAGTCTCTTCAGGCATAAAAATATCAAGTAATACTAAATCTACTCGTGATTTCTCTAATATTTCTATCGCCGACTTTACTGAGTTAACTGCTTGAACAAGCTCAAACCCTCCTACTTGCTCTAAATAATGCGTATTTAACATTGCTACCATCGGGTCATCTTCTACAATTAAAACTTTAATCATATTTGCCTCTCATCCCTACCTTTAGGTATTTCAATTGTTATCGTTGTTCCCTTTCCTACTAATGAATGCATATGAATTTCCCCATTTATTCGCTGTATACTTTCTTTTACAAGATACAAACCATAACCGCGGTTATCTCCCTTTGTGGAATAACCTTTCGTAAATAATTCCTCTATTTCTTTTTCTTGTATACCTTTTCCCGTATCTTGCACTGTAATAGTTAATATATCCCCTTGTTGTATCTTAACTTCAACTTGTTTCTGTTCACAATTCGTAACTGCCTCTAATGCATTATCAATTAAATTTCCAACAATCGTAATAAGTTCATGGATAATACTTTCATCATCTATTTCCGGCATATAAGAATCTTCACTTATAATTAATTTTATATTTTTCTCTCTAGCATAGCTGAGCTTCCCGAGTAAAAAACCAGCAAATACTGGACTTTTTATTCTTTTCATAACTCCACCAATTTCATATTGATGCTCTGATACCATGCCGCTTATATACTTCTGTAATTCTTCATACTGTTTCATATGTGTAAGCCCTAATACGACATGCATCTTATTCATAAACTCATGAGATTGTGCCCGTAATGCTTCTGCATATAGTCTAATACCAGTTAGTTCCTCTGCTAGTTTTCTAATCTCTGTTTTATCACGAAATGTTGCAATTGCACCAACTATTTCTCCTTTTACATATAAAGGAACTCGATTCGTCACAATCGTAATTCCGTAAATATTTTGTTCTTCGTTTAATTGTACTTCTCCCGTTTGCAATACTTCTTTTATACGTGAATTTGGCATATACAACTCAACATCTTTACCGATAAAATCTTCTTCAAGTCCGCTTTTTTTAAATAGACGTTTCGCTTCATTATTAATTAACGTTACTCTAGCCTCTTTATCTACAGCAATAATACCTTCCTTTACAGATTGTAGCATCGTATTTCTTTCTTCAAGAATTTTTGCTATCCTGTGCGGCTCAAGACCGAATAAACTTTTCTTTATATGTCTAGCTAGCAATATTGCTCCTATAATTCCGACTAATACACCAACTCCGACACCAATATAAATGATATGTCTACTTTCCTTAACTCTCTCTTTTACATTATCTGCTGAAATACCAACAGCCACTGCTCCAAGTTGTTCACCTGTTTCAGAAAATATTGGTACAAACACTCGCATGGAAATACCTAAAGTTCCTTCTGCTAACGATACATGTTCTTTTCCTTTCAATACAGGCCCTTCATCCCCGCCAATAAAATGATGACCTATTTTTTGAGGATCTGGATGAGATTTTCTTATTCCATCCATGTCCATAACTACAATAAATTGAACACCTGTGTTTTTTAATATCCTATTTGTATACGTTTGGATTGCAGAGGTATCTGCTTTCCCAACCAAACCATCGATTACAATCGAATCATTCGCCACAATGTGTGCAATTGTTTTTGCCTTCTCTGATTGGCTATCCTCCGTCGTCCGTTCCACATTATGACTAATTAATACATCTGTCACAAGTAAAGAAAAAATTACAACTGTACAAACTAACAATGTAATCGTTTTCCACAAATTCCATAGTCTTTTTCTTTTTTTCATTCCGTTAATGACTCCCCTAATTGCTGAATAGAAAAATAAGTAAGGTGATATTATTTTCACCTTACTTATCTGCTATTATTATACTTTAAATTTACTAGTCATCGCTTGTAGTTCTTCGGCCATCTCAGCTAAGTTTTGCGAAGCTGAACTAATTTCTTCCATGGAATTAACCTGTTCTTCTGTTGAAGCTGCAACACTTTGCATACTAGCTGTATTTTCTTCTGCAGCAGCTGCAATTTCATCAATAGCATTTGTCACTTCATTTGCATCTCCAGCAATTCTCTTCGTTGTTTCTACCATTTGATTAACTTGAGAAACAATATGTGTAGTAGAACTTAAAATTTCCGTAAAACTTACTTTCGTTTTTGTTACAACATCAAGGCCTTGTTGAACTTCTCCATTCACATTATCCATTGCCTTAACAGTATGTTCAATATCCGCCTTAATTTCTGCGATTAAATTTGCAATCTCTCCAGATGACTCTCCTGATTGCTCTGCTAATTTTCTAACCTCATCTGCTACAATAGCAAATCCTCGTCCCTGTTCACCTGCTCTTGCTGCTTCAATAGCCGCATTCAAAGCTAATAAGTTCGTTTGAGTAGCGATGTTTTGAATTGCTTCAGAAATAGCCCCTACCTGCTTTGATTTCTCATCAAGAAGTTTAATAATAGCATCTGACTCGGATACTGATTTAGAAATAGACTGCATTTGTTTTGCGGTTTGTTCAACTAAATCTTCTCCCTCTTCAGCTCTTTCTCGCGCATGTAATGAGGAAATAGAAATTGACTCTGCGCTTCCAGTTACATCTTGAATTGCTGTATTTACTTGTTGCAATGTAGCCGCACCTTCTTCAACACCTTGACTTTGTGATTCGGCCCCACCTGATACTTGTTCCATTGCAATTGTAATTTGGTCTGTCGCATCATTTGCTTGCTGTACGCTCGCTGTTAACTCTTCTGCCGATGCTGCAACATGTTCTGCTGAAAAGCTTATTTGGGTAATAACATCTTGTAAAGACGTAGACATTTCATTAAATGAATTCCCTAATTTTCCTATGTCATCCTTGGAATGGATTGTAATTTTCTCTGTTAAATCTCCCTTACTAATTTTATATGCCGATTCAGCTATTTTTCGTAATGGCCTTGTAATAGACTTTGTAATGAAATAAATTAATACACTACCAAATGCAATAGCGATAGCAATGACAATCAAAGTCTTATAAAACACTGGACTGGCAGCTTGAGTAATTTCTTCATCGAACATAACGCCAACTACTTTCCAGCCTGTTTTCTCATTTGTTGCAAAGATTAAATTCTTTTTATCATCTTGTTCTGTATAAGACACATTTCCTTGTTTATCTTCATAAATTGGTTTAATCCAAGGATCAGTAACTTTTGCACCTGGTTTTCTAGATGGATGACTAACAATTTGCTTATTTTGATCTAAAATAACTGCATAACCTTTTTCACCAATGTTAATCATTTTGGAAATTTTTAAGATGTTATCTAAGTTTAAATTAATTCCTATAACACCTTTACCATCTTTTACTTCTTTCGCAATTGTCACTACCATATTTTTTGTAGATGCTGATTGATATGGTGCAGTAACAATTACTTTCCCTTTATTTTCATGTGCTTCTTTATACCAAGATCTATCTGTTGGATTATACCCATCAGCCATTTGGATAAATGGTTCTCTTATAAACTTTCCCGTCTCTGTTCCAATATAAATACCTTCTACTTCTGGATGAAGCTTTATATATTGTGCTAACTTCGTTCTTACTATTTCTTCTTGTCCGTTTGGATATGTATCCTCTGTTAAGATGTCTGCAAAGTACGTCGCATCAACAAATTTCTCTTCTATATTTTGAGAAATAACAGTATTTAAAACTGAAATATTCTCCTTTGCTTTATCTGTCATTTGATGTTCAAAATTTGTTTTGGCAGTTTGATATGAAACACCACCGATAATAATTCCTGGTATAGTTAAAATAATAAAAAATGAAATGATTAATTTTTTATTGATACTCATACATTTAACCCAGTTAAATATTTTTTGCATAATAAGCCTCCTTTATGTAATGTGGATACTTGTGTCATTTTATACAATTAACATATATAAAACAATATATAATGATAACATGTAATTTTTTCGTCAATTATGCATTTTTGCATATTCAATCCTTATACGTATTTTAATCATAAAAATAAGAGAACTTTAGCATTATATATGCTAAAGTTCTCTTATTTCTTAACAGCTTCTACTCTATAAAACTTTTCTTATAATCCTC
The DNA here is from genome assembly GCF_002975115.1 of Bacillus sp. MYb78. Taxonomy (NCBI): domain Bacteria; kingdom Bacillati; phylum Bacillota; class Bacilli; order Caryophanales; family Bacillaceae; genus Bacillus; species Bacillus sp. MYb78. The sequence goes on along the minus strand of NZ_PCOB01000020.1, from coordinate 44,439 downwards.
AAATGTTTTATCCTTCCCCTTATAGTCATATTACTAAAAATCTTCGTCCTAATTTATTTAGCGCTCTTTACATAACTAATTGCCTGACTTCCCATTTGTACCCATGCCTGTTCAAAGGCTTCTCTCGGTACTTTTACATCTAAGCTATCCTCAAGTGGATCTCGAATATATACAGATTCCTGATCATACCCAATAAGTACAACACAATGTTCATTATACGTAATAGAAACATCTCCACTATTTGTTTCCCATGTAGTAAATTCATCTTCATCTAATGGTGCAAATGTTGCATTCGTGATCATGACTACAGGTTTCCCTGCTTTTACACTCTTATAAATTTCTTCTATATTCTTCCCTGTTAAGTCTACAGCTTTATTAGGTAAATATTTTTCCGCTAACTGAAAAAGTGGCCCATGATATACACCGTATCCTGATTCAGAGAATGTATAAATATTACCTACAAATCCTTCATTTGGATTCCCGCGCACACCATTGTCTATAAAATCAACTTTTTTTATTTCATTTGCTAATGTCATCTTATCCACTGAAACACCAGCGTATTGTAACATCATCGCTAAGCTTGTCACTTCACAGCCTCTATCCAATTCTGGTAACTGCTGAATTAATGGAACATTTGATAAGATGACTTTTTCATCGTTATTACTAAACTCCGTTTCTTTTCCTCTTTGTATATTTGAGAATGTTAACTTCTCTACATACTTTGGAATTCCATTTGTATATACACTCCATATTGCTGTACCTAGTAAAGCTGTACATATATACCACTTCAATTTTCTTATCGCTTTCACGCCCTTATTAATTCGTTAAATAAGAATAAAATGCGTCAGCATCCGTTCGTATCATCGGTACAAAATTTAGTTCTTTTCCTTTTTCAGGCTGATCTTTTTTTATCTTTTCCGCTAACTCTTGAATATTCATATTCATTTTATCCATATTAAGCTCATCTGCCATTTGTAGCACCATTTGTTCATTAATTTCTCTTAATATTTGATATATATCTTTACCATACAAATCAATATGATATTTTTTTGCTTCTTCCTGTACTTTTTGTTCGTACACTTCTTGTGCTAACTCTTCAATTTCTTTTCCTTTTTGAGAAATGTCTAACTTTCCTGCTTCTTCTCTTACTTTCTTTCCGTAGATTTCTTCCGCGATGTCTTCGATTTCTTTTCCATCTGTCGAAATACCTAATTTATCTGCTTCATCTTTAATTTTAATCGCATTAATTTGAGTAATTAAATCTACAATTGATGTATTCTCTATAGATATACCTAGCTTTAATGCTTCTTGCTTTACTTTTGTTTCATAGATTTCTTCTGACAGCGTCCCAACATCTTTTCCTTCAATCGATATGCCTAACTGCTCTGCTTCCCTTCCTACTTCTGTTTCATGAATTTCTTTTTCTAGTGTAATTTGTTCTTTTCCTTCCGTTTCAATACCTAGTTTCTCTGCTTTTTCTTCTGTATGCACTGCATGTATCTTACCATTGTTCAATTGTTCTTTACTGCGCTGCGTGTAATCAGTCTTTCCTTTTGATGTTTCAGAAGGAGAGGCACCCCCTAATATAATTAAACTCATTACTCCAATAGCGAATACCGTCATCATTTTCTTTTTCAAAATTAATTCCTCCCTCTTATACTTTCTTTCCCATCATTCCCCTAGTTTTTTTAATACTATACATACATCTCATCGCTGCTTGAGATAACATTATGATTGATAAAACTCACTCACATACACCTAGTCTCTTCTTCATGTAACGAACTTTCTTTATGCCATACATAATATAAATAGTTTCTTAACTTTATCTTAAAAAAAGACGACCTTGTAAAAACAAGATCGTCTTCTTACTTATATTCTTTGATTTTTAGGGAATATCACTTCAAAGCAAGTTCCATCTCCCCATTTGCTCTCTACTGATATTTTTCCATAATGCTTTTCTACAATCCAATTTGCGATTGAAAGACCTAATCCAGCTCCTTCTGACGTACTTCTTGCTTTATCCCCTTGATAAAAACGATTAAATAATTTCGGAATATCCTCTTCTTTCACTCCTATCCCGTCATCTTTCACCTGTATACGAATTGAACTACTCGTTTGCGTGCAATCGATTTGAATATGCCCACCTTCGTTTGTATACTTCATCGCATTATCTAACAGTATGACCATCATTTGATGAATCCGCTCTCTATCCCCCATAAAAGATACACCACGTTCTACTTTTAGCATCATTTCTTTTTCTTGATAAGAAGCAATCTCCTTATATGGAGCTACTATTTCTTCTAACAATTTATCAAGTTCAAATGTTTTCTTATCCATCTCAATTTGATTAGAATCAGAACGTGCTAGCAATAATAAATTACTAACAAGTTTCGATAACCGCCTACATTCTTTTGAAATTGTAGAAATATCCATCGCTTTTTCTTCTATCGTAGCGGATGGTGACTGGAATAAAACATCCGTTTTTGATTGAATAACTGCAAGTGGTGTCCTTAGTTCATGTGATGCATCAGAAACGAATTGTTGCTGTTTCTCCCATGAATTTTGAATAGGTACAAGTGCTCTACCAGCTAGGAAAAAGCCGATACCTATCGCACAGAGGCTTCCTATGCTACAACCTATAACGAGAATTAAAAATAAAGTATTTAACATTCCTTCTTCCGCTGTTATATCTCGCACGATTTGAACTATCTCTCCATCTTTTTGAAGCGAAAATGCTCTAAAATATCGTCCTTGTACTTCAATATCTTGTAAATCCTCTAATTTTTTTGGAGAAAACTTTTCCAAATTCTCTTCAAAAATAGAACGAAATTTACGGTTATCGCCCTCTATTTTCACTATTTTTCCATTCCAAGTTATTCTAGTTACTCGCGGATCTCCAATTTGGATATTCTCCATGCGTTTTCTTGGTGGTATTTTAACATCTAATTTTTCTCTATACTGAGCTATCATTTTTATAGATTGATCCACTTCATTATAAATACGCTTATATGTGTATGAATAAATAATACTACCTAATATACCTATTAATAGAATAAATACTAATGAGTTCACTATAGTCAAACGAATGCGTGTTTTTTGAAACATACTTCCGTTTTTCATTGTTCTTTTAATATATATCCAATACCTCGAACGGTTTGAATATCTTTCTGATAACCGGATGGCTCTAATTTTTTACGTAAATGATGCACATACACTTCTACAATCGCTACTGTCGTATCTGAATCAAATCCCCAAACACGATCAAAAATTTGTTCACGCATTAAAATCTTCCCGCTATTTTGAATGAGATACTCTAGTAGCTCATATTGTTTCAATGTCAGCTTAATACCTTGTCCATCTACTTGAACATCTTTATCTTTTCCGAACAATTCAATCCCTCTATAACGAATCGTTTGCTGCGTTGTTAAACTACCACTTCTGCGTAGTAAAGCGCGAATTCTCGCTTTTAATTCAGGGGCCTGAAATGGCTTAACGATATAGTCATCTCCACCAAAGTCCAATCCCTTCACCCGATCTTCTAAAGAATCTCTCGCTGTCAAAAACAGGACTGGTGTTTCAATCTTTTCATCACGTATTTTTTGAATCACTTCAAATCCGTCCATCCCTGGCATCATCACATCCAGCAAAATTGCATCATATATATTTTGAAGAGCTAAAAACAATCCATCTTCTCCATTTATTGCCGTATCTACTTCAAATTCATCACGCAAAATTTGTACGATAGACTCTAATAACGAAGCATTATCTTCTACTACAAGTAAACGCATGCTCTCACCTTCCATCAAATAGTTCAATTCTATTTATTATTACATTTCTTCTCTTCATAACAAAAGAATGTAGTTGCATTACGTAATTTCATTTTTAACTATTTCCTTCTAAAATTTTGAAGTTTTATTATAAAAACTTTGTCTTAAATTTAGCTTAATAAAAAATTGAAAGAAATAAGATTCCTCTTATCTCTTTCAATTTTTTATTACATATACCTTTTTACTCGGCAACTCTAAACAATTTAGCTGACCGCCATACACAGCCCCGCCATCAATTCCAATAATACGATTACTACCAAAATACACTCCGCACTCCTCACTACCATGAAGCGTTTTTGTTTCCGTATGCCCAAATACAACAACCTTTTCACCGCTATATCCATTATGAAATTCATTACGGATCCACATTAACGTATATGGTTCAGATTCAGAAACTCGTTTCATCGGTTCAACCCCAGCATGTACAAATATATACTCTTCTGTTTCAATATAATGATCTAATTCTTGAATAAACTTTATATGTTCCTCTAATACACGAGAGTGTAAAATTGGTTTTTGGAAGTCTTTCTCATTAACCACAATATCTTCTTCTACAAATCCATAGCTATATAATGTCTTATCTCCACCATTTCTTTTTACCCAATGGTTCCATGAACGTTCCTCATTTGTCGTTAACGCCTTAATCATCATATCTTCATGATTTCCCTTTAAAATGAGTGCTCCCTCTTCTTTCAATTCTCTTACCTTTTCAATTACAGCACGCGCATTTGGACCACGATCTACATAATCTCCCAGTAAGATTAATTGATCCTGTTTCGCATCATATTGAGCTTCTTCCAATAACTGTTCAAACTTTTCTATCTCTCCATGAATATCACTAATAACAAGAATTCTTTTCATATTATCCCCCCTCTTTCTAATTATAGTTCAAAACAACGGAAAATTCCGAATCTTAACCTTGAATCATATTTATCACGCATTAACGGGCCGTAAGACCCCCACTGATTAAAGTTTCACTTTATTACAAACTAAACTATTATCCTTACAACAATGTAAGTCTCTTGTCATCCAATTCGATAGTTGTAATTACTGTATTTCCTTATACTGAAAGTAAGAAATGAAACAAAAAACAAGGAGAGATGAGAGATGAAAAAAGTAATGGAAGTTGTAGTAGCGGTAGTAGAGGTTTTCGTAAATGGTAAACAAGTCGCAATGGAGTTAAATAAATAATGAAAAGGACAACATTCACTCTAGACCCTTTACTCATATAAAAGAGATAAGACTTCATCATTTCTTTGATCCCTTATCTCCCTATAAAGAAAGCCGTATCCCTTTTAAGGATACGGCTTTCTCTTATTTTTGACTCGTACGAGCTGAAATGCTAATTGCTCTATCTGTTGCTTTGGCAGCTTCATCTAACGCTTCTTTACTATTCTTCCCGTCATACATCGCTTCTAATGCTTTTACAACTGCATCTCGTGATTCTGGGAATACACTAATTAAAGCCCCTTGTGTTGCTGGAGATTGCTTCGTCGCTTGCAATTGATCTACTGTTACTTTCAACTGTGGATATTTTTCATATTGCTCTTTTACTAATGGCTCATTATATGCATCTGGATTAATTGAGAAATAACCTGTTGCAGTATGCCATTTTGCTTGTACGTCTGGCTTCGTTAAATATTTCATAAAGTCCCAAGCACCTTGTTGCGTTTCTTCTGAAACCATATTCGTCATCCATAATGATGCTCCACCAATAACAACACCATTTTGTTTCGAATCCTCTGGATACGGAATATATGAAACACCTACATTAAACTTAGATGCATCAATTAAATCACGAACACCTGCTGAAGAATCTAAATACATAGCAACTTGTCCAGATTGGAACGCGGCACGAATATCATCCCAACTTGCTCCATACTTTCCAAGTGCGCCAGCTTTATTTAAATCATCTAACATTCCAAATACTTTCTGTCCTTCTTTACCGTTAAATACCGCCTTCTTTGCAGCATCTTTACGGCCGTTTTCGTTATCTACATATAAAGCACCTTGTGTCGCTAACAATTCTTCAAAGAACCAACCGTAGTTAAGCATGGAGAATCCATATTGTTTTACATTTCCGCCTTCTTTAATCGTTAACTTTTTCGCTGCTTCTTGTAATTCCGCATATGTTTTTGGAGCTTTCTCTGGATCTAAGCCCGCCTTTGCGAAAGCATCTTTATTATAAATTAATACTGGTGTAGATGAATTAAATGGCATAGAATACATTTTTCCATCAACTGAATAATAATTTGTAATTGCTTTTTCTAATTTTGACGTATCGTACTTATCTTTTTTTATCCAGCTATCAATTGGTGTGATTTTTTTACTATCAATCATATATTTCGTTGTAATTTCACTCGATTGAACAAGAGCTGGCGCTTCTTTCGTTGCAGACATCGTTCTAAATTTCGTTAAAGACTCTTCATATGTCCCTTGGAACTCTGCCTTTATCTCATATTTATTTTGCGACTTATTATAGTCTGCAACAAGACCATCTAATACTCCTTGTGTTTTTCCACCCATCGCATGCCAGAAGCGAATTACAGTTTTATCACCATTTTTTTCAACTGGTGCTACTTTTTCCTGTGCTTCAGGTTTTCCCTCTGTTTTACTATTTGAACAAGCTGCACTAGATAATGCCATTGTTGCTACCATTAATAGAGCAGCACCTTTTTTAACTAGACTCATTTAAATCTCACCTTCTCTTAGTTATTTAATTGCACCTTTTGTTAATCCTTGTTGTAATTGCTTTTGCCCTAAAAATAGTAAAATCAATGTTGGAATAACGATAACCGTAACACCGGCCATTACGCTTCCCCAATCAGTTGCAACTTCTTGAGACTGAAGCTGCTTTACACCGATTTGCACTGTTCTTACTTTTTCATCAGTGGTCACTAAAAGTGGCCATAAATACATATTCCATGTTGTTAAAAAGCTATATACTCCAAGCGTAATAAAACTCGTTTTACAATACGGTATTACAACGCTGAATAAAAACCTTATATTTCCAATCCCTTCAATAAAAGCAGCTTCTTTCAGTTCATTCGGGAGTGTCATAAAATGTTGACGTAACAAGAAAATACCGAAAGCTGTTGCAAAAAACGGCACTGTCATCCCAGCGAAACTATTGATCCAGCCAAAGTTTTGAATCGTTAAAAAGTTAGGTACCATCGTTGCTTCCCACGGAATAAGCATCGTTGAAATAAACAGGAAGAAAATTAAGTTTCTCCCTTTAAATTGAAGAAAAACAAAAGCATACGCCGCTAAGCTTGATACGATAAGTTGTCCAATCATAACGACTATCGATACAATTAAACTGTTATATAAGTATGTAAAAAGTGGTACTTTTTGAAAAATATTAATGAAATTATCAAAAGTAAATTGAGTTGGAAATAACCTTCTCATTTGAATATCGTCTGGTGTCATAAAGCTTATTAAAAACGCATACAGTACAGGAAAAAATACCATTACTGCACTAATTATGAGCAGCATGTATAATAGGAAATTTTGCTTCCACTGTTTAACAATCATTTATAATGCACCTTTCTCTCAGCAAACTTAAATTGAAGTAATGTAGCAATGAAAATGAAAACAAATAATACCATCGCTTGTGCACTTGCTGTTCCAAATTGATGATTCACAAACGCCTCTTTGTAAATCGAGTACACAATTAAATTCGTTGCATCATTCGGTCCACCGTGCGTTAAAATATCAATTTGTCCAAAGCTTTGGAACGCACTAATTAACGTTACTGTTACAATAAAGAATAAAGTTGGCGATAGCATCGGTAATGTAACACGGCGAAGCTTATATAAATAACTAGCACCATCTATAGATGCACTCTCATATAAAGACGTATCGATATTTTGTAAACCACCTAATATAACTAAAAATGCAAACCCTGTATTCACCCAAACTGTTGTAACTGATACAGAGAATAGTGCCCAGTCCGGACTCGTTAACCATGCGATTGCAGGAAGATTCATAGCGGCTAATATATTATTAAATAATCCTACACTTGGATGAAATAAAAATAGCCAAATCACTGCACTAGCAGCTACTGAAATTCCCATCGTCGAAGAAAACAGAACTCGGAATAACCCAATACCTCTTACCTTTCCATTTGCAATCAATGCAAGAAACAAAGCAAATATAATACTTGTAGGCACTGTATATAAAACAAATAGTAAAGTTGATTTTATACTTTTGTAGAAGGCTGGATCAGAGAATAAATATTGATAATTTTCTAAGCCAACGAAAAGATTAGCTTCTCCATGTATATCGGTTAAATAAAAACTATAGTAAATCGTCCTAAACAATGGATAGAACAGAAAAATCGAAAATAGCAAAATAGATGGCGCCAAAAACAATAATCCTATTCTTAAATCTTTCGTTCTCCCCCATATTTTTTTCTTTTTTGACACCTTTGTTTGAACTGGTAACTTACTTACTTCGATCATTATTTCGCCACCACTTTCAACTCTTCTTCAGCTACCACTTTTAAGCGTTCATTCGTGTTTTCGTTAAAGAAGCATAACTTTTCTTGTGAGAATAATAATTTTACTTTGTCACCTTTGTTCAAGAGTAACTGTCCGATGACTTTCGCACTCCAAGTTGTTCCATTTACCGCAAAGTTTAATATAGATTCATTCCCTAATACTTCTACAGATTGCAGCGTCACTTCTTGTCCTTCCTCAGACAGTGCAATATGCTCAGGACGCATGCCTATACGAATTATTCCTTCTGGTAATTGCTTTAACTGTCCAATAGATAATGGAATTTGCAATTTCCCTATATGTAATACACCTTTTTCTTTATCCACTTCTCCATCATTTATATTCATAGAAGGAGAACCTATAAAGCTTGCAACAAATTCGTTTGCTGGTTCGTTATATATGTCAAGTGGTGTTCCAACTTGCTGTATACTTCCTTTATTTAAAACCATGATACGATCTCCCATAGTCATCGCTTCTATTTGATCGTGGGTAACGTAAATCATCGTAATTCCTAATCGCTGCTGAATTTCTCTAATTTCAATTCTCATTTGCGCACGTAATTTCGCATCTAAATTCGAAAGTGGTTCATCCATTAAACAGATTGGTGCTTGACTCACGATCGCCCTAGCAAGCGCAACACGCTGTCTTTGTCCGCCTGATAATTGACCTGGTTTCATTTTCACATACTCTTTCAGTCCTACCATTTCAATAGCTTCCATTAGTCGCTTTTGTCGCTCTTCTTTTTGTACTTTTCTTACCTTAAGTCCAAATAAAATATTTTCTTCTACAGATAAGTGTGGATATAATGCATAATTTTGAAATACCATTGATAGATTACGGTCTTTCGGCTCTAGATCATTTGCAACACGTTCATTAATAATTAAATCTCCCGAAGAAATCTCTTCTAAGCCAGCGATCATTCGTAATAATGTGCTTTTCCCGCATCCCGAAGGTCCAACTAAAACAAAAAATTCGCCCTTCTTAATATGAACCGATACGCCTTTAACCGCTGTCTCTTCTGCATTTTTATATACCTTTGAAACATTTTTCAATTCAATCACAAAGTTGCACTCCTTTTTTCTTCATGTATCCATACTTCATAATGACTTGTTGAAATCGCACTTGCTCCTGCACGAATTGCAATTTCCGCAACTTCTCGCGTTTGAATCAACCCGCCTGCAATAATAGGAAACTCTATTTCCTCTACTAGCTGTTTAATTATAGAAGGCATAATCCCCGGCATAATCTCTACTGCATTTGGTCTAGTCGTTTTACAATTTTCAATTGATTTAGTAAGAGATAAAGTATCTACAATAAAAATACGTTGAATTGTTTTCAATCCAATTTTATTAGCATTTCGAATTGTCGAACCCTTTGTTGAAATAATACCTTGTGCCCCGATAACATCTTGAATATACAAAAGCGCTTCCTCTGTATTCGTATTTAAACCTTGTATAAAATCACAATGAAGAAATACATCATGTCCATGTTTCTGCAATTCATATACACGCTCTGGTAATTCCAGCATTGAACCAGTCATAAGAAAAACTGTTTTCGGCAATTTTTTGTATGCTTTGTATCCTTTCCAATCCTTTATCATCGCAATATAAGGTTCTTTAAACATTTATTCCACCTAACTGTTCTATTTTTATCCAAACTAAAAACACCTACTTACATAGAACGCCTTTCTCCTTATTTGAACTCTAGGGAATAGAGCACACCTAAGAAAGTGGCACATTATATGTAAGTGGGTGTTCTCAAATGTTCTCTACCCTAGTTATTTTGTTACCTTTACTATATTACGCATTTATTAAGTCAGTTTTGATAGATTGTTAATTAGGTGTTAACCGAATGTTAATATTCACCATATCACCATTTACATTAATCTATATATTTAAATACAAACAAATAGAACGAAACAATACTTAAAATTCAATCAATATGTAAATTCATTCCATAGTTAATAAGTTTTAGTTTGCTTGCCACTGCTTGCGAAGCAAAGTTATCCCAAGCAGTACTATAAAGTGGAATGCGCTTTTCCTCTTGTATTGATAAGGCCCAGGCTGTAACAACATCAGTACCATATCCATTCCCTTGAAATTCCGCTAAAGTTTCCACACTTGCCTCAGCAGCTACGGGCGTACTTCTGGCACTGCAACAAACAGAAACTACCTTTTCATTTTTTACAATTGCAAAATAAGGTTTCCTCCATTCCATCTGTTCTATTAGATTAGGAAAATTTTCTCGCAAAAGCTCTCTATTCTTCTCAGTTATTTGTATTGTTCTAGTCGGCTTATGTAAATTACTATGAAACATGAAAGCAGGACCCATCCAAATATTTTCCACTGTTCTTTCTTCATTTAATATATTAATAATCTTTGCTATCTCTATATGCTTTGAAGGTTCTCGAATTAACTTCTCAATCTTACTTACCGTTTCATCATCCACATTACAATGATATCTCGTTATACTCCCTTCACGAGTTCTGCCAAGAAAAAAACGTGGTGCTTTCGGATTCCCTTGTTCATTTACATATTTCATTTTTCCTACTCGATTATGAACAAATAAAACCTCTGCCTGAATTACTATTAAATCAAGTTTTGAGAGCCTCATTTTTATCCTCCTTATTTACTCCATTTACCATCCATTCATAATCTATTTTTCATGTTCAAAATAAAAATCCCATTTAAATACACATTACTGAATCCATCATACTAACTGATTTCTTCATTCTGTCTATCTAAATGGGATTATTTTTCGTTTTTTACTCTACTGGTTGTTGTGGCTGTACTACTTCATTCGCTCCAGCTAACCTCAACATATTTACAATATCTTTAAAACCTCTTTTTTCAGCGTATTGCAGTGGCGTCAGATGTTCCTTGTTAGCCATGTTTACATCTGCACCGTGATCAATAAGCAATTGAATTACTTTCTTATGGTTTTCACTACCATTTCCTAATACAATTGCTTCTAATAGCGCTGTTCCACCACGTTCATTTTTATAATTCACATCAATATCTGTATGCTCTAATAATTCTTTAACAACCTCTACATGGCCACGTTCAGATGCAGAAATAAGTGCTGTCCCACCTGACCTAGTCGTTTCTTTCGTATTAACTCCTGCATTAATTAATACTTTTACAATATCCGTATATCCTTCTCTACTTGCATAAAGAAGTGGATTACTTTTTTTCTCATCTTTAATTTCAATATTAGCACCTGCACCAATTAATGCTTTAACTGTCTCTACATGATTTTGGTACGTCGCTGCAAGGACAGGCGTTTCTCCGTTGTCACCTTCTACGTTTATATTCGCTCCATCCTGAATCAACTTCATAGCTGTCTCTGTGTCTCCAAGAGTAGCTGAAAGTAACAACTGTTTGTCCATTAAATTTATACTTTTCTCTTCTTTAGATTCTTCCTGTTCTTTATGCTTCTCTTTTTTCTTTTCATTTTTCACATGAACCGGTTTCGATTCTGGTTCTTCTTGCTTATCGCAAGCCACTACCGTCATTAAAAGTCCTAATAAAATACATAATAAAATTTTTTGTTTTCTCACAACTACAGCTCCTATGAAAGATAATGTTTTCTTAACCATTCCTCCATCACATACAATAACTCTTCTTGAGTACATTTATCCATAAGCCCTTTAGATTCCTTCTTTAATCGGATTATCTTAAGCTTATACTATGTTTCTCAACCTATTGAAATGATACGCCTGATGGCCCCATCATTAACATTATGAAGCAATTAGTTTAGCACGTTTTTACCGCATTTGTATATATTTCTAAAAAGTACATAAATGATTGCTTTAGGTTACTATATTCCATTGTAACCGTTCTGCTAAAAATTTTACACCTTTTCTATATTTGCACCTGAGTAATAATAGAAAAAGACAACTACATAGTTGTCTTTTTCTATTAATGATGTCCACCATGATTTCCTGCTTTCGGTTTCCCCATCATCTCTTTATTCATTTCCCATTTATGCTCTGCTAGCTCTTTATACGAAAGAACTTTCCCCTTATAGTTAGATACAAAGCTCTCTGCATCTTTTTTATTTTTAAATGAAATTACATTATAAGCCATCGGTGTCGTTATTGTTTTATCATATACGTAAGTAGCGTCTTCTAACGAAATCCAATCTTTCGAATCATAATCTCGGACAAATTTCTCTTTCGTCTTTTCATCTGAGTTGATCTCCATCCATTTATACATACAACCGATATCATCAAACTTTAACGCTTTTCCATTTTCTAAAATAATTTCTGTTGCAAATTGATTATCTGTTACCCCAATTTGGCAAATATCACATTTATCATGTTTCTCATCAATGGCAACAGCTGCTGTTTCCTTTTTCCCACACCCGACTACCGTAAATACGAAACATAAACATATAGCAAGTACGACATATTTTACTTTCATCAATATTCCTCCCTAGAAACCGTATACTCCACGAAAAGAATACCAAAAGGTTGTGTGAGATTTGTGAAAAAACAATGTGCTTTTTGTAATATAGGAAACAAAAAAAGATGTGTAGTTATTTCTACACATCTCTCATCACTCACAACCTGTAATTAATAAATCATCTTCTAATTTAACTAATAATGTATCCGCACTAATTTCCTGTCCAACTTCTACATTTACCAATCTTATATTTCCACTAATCCCGACTGCAATTTTTTTTAGCTCACCGTCATTTTTTCGGATCATCAGTAATTTTTCCCATTCATATACGTAAGAAGATTCATTAATAAAAATCTCCTCTACTTTTCCTTCATAAGAGCTATAAATCTCTTCTATTCTCGTTTTCATATAACATCTACTCCCTATTTCACACTTCACTATTTTCATCTTATTCTACCATTCTTACGAGAAGCGGCTTACTTTTTAAAAATTCAAATTAACTACCGTGAACAAAATGAACAAAATAAAAATTATGCTTCTAATGATGTTATTTTTCAAATTATTTACCATTTGAATAAATGCTTTTATTATAAATAAAAAACCTTTTTCTGAATTTTTATTCTATTTTGAAAGCGCAATCATTCTTTTGAGGGGGAAATTACATGTTAGCACTACTTGGATTTGCGATGGTATTTGTCTTTATGTTTTTAATTATGACGAAACGTATGTCAGCGCTAGTAGCATTAATATTAATTCCGAGTGTTTTTGCAGTAATTGGCGGATTCTATGCCAATATGGGACCAATGATGTTAGAGGGGATTCAAAAATTAGCACCTACTGGTATTATGCTTATGTTCGCTATTTTATATTTTGGCATTATGATTGATAGTGGTTTATTCGATCCTGTCATTAGTAAGATTTTAAAATTTGTAAAAGGAGATCCTTTAAAAATCGTTGTCGGAACGGCTATATTGACTATTATCGTTTCTCTAGATGGTGATGGTACAACAACATACATGATTACAGTTTCCGCAATGTATCCACTATATAAGCGCCTTGGAATGAACCCCCTCATATTAGCTGGAGTTGTTATGTTAGGGGCAGGGGTAACAAATCTTACACCTTGGGGTGGACCCACAGCTCGTGTTATGAGCGCACTTGGACTTGAGGCTTCCGAATTATTTACACCTCTTATTCCAGGAATGATTGCTGGTGCAATTTGGGTTGTTTTCGTTGCCTACTATCTTGGAAAAAAAGAAAGAAAACGTTTAGGAATTATGGATGTACAGTATTTAAAACAAATGCAAACAATGGACGAGCAAGCTGCAACTGTCGAAGCCGCAGTGCATAAACGTCCTAAACTTCTATGGATTAACTTTTTATTAACCGCTACATTACTTGTCTGTCTCATACTAGAAGTTATGCCGTTACCTGTTTTATTTACAGTCGCTTTTGCTATTGCTGTTATGATTAACTATCCAAACTTACAGCAACAGAAAGAACGTATTGCTTCTCATGCAGGGAATGTATTAGCAGTTGTTTCTCTCGTATTTGCTGCCGGTATTTTCACTGGTATTTTATCTGGAACAAAAATGGTAGATGCAATGGCTAACAGTGTAGTAACTCTTATACCAGATGCACTTGGACCACAATTGCCAATTATTACAGCACTTCTCAGTATGCCATTCACATTTTTCATGTCTAATGATGCATTTTACTTCGGGGTATTACCTATTTTGACGAAAGCTGCTGCTACTTACGGAATTAGTGCAGCTGAAATGGGACGTGCTTCCTTACTTGGGCAACCCGTTCACTTATTAAGTCCTCTTGTCGCTTCCACTTATTTATTGGTCGGAATGGCAAAAGTTGATTTCGGTGAACATCAACGCTTCACTTTATTGTGGGCCGTTGGAACGACAATGGTTATGTTAATTACCGGAATTGTGATTGGGATTATTCCAATATAAGATGCAAAAAAACAGTAGAAGAAATAAAATCCTCTACTGTTTTTTATTATGAAGAAACAAGAAAATAACGTCTCTCCGGTCTCCCAACACTTCCATATATTAGCTCTGCGTGGACTTTCTTCCTAGATATCAAATACTCTAAATAGCGCCTTGCCGTTGATCGGCTTACTCCAATCATTGAGCTTAACATTTCTGCTGTAATCCCTTCTTCATTAACTGTTAACATATGCTTTTTTACTTTCGCTAAAGTATAAGGATCTATCCCTTTCGGGGCATATTCTATTTGATCTCCCTTCACGCCTCTTTGAGACCATAAATATTCAATTTGCTCCGTAGATAATTGATTGTTTTTCTTTAACTGTATAATCTTTTTTTGATAGCCTTCCAGACTTGCTTTAAATCGGTCAAACATTAGTGGCTTTACGATATAATCTGTTACTCCACCTCGCAGCGCGTGCCTTACTACTTCTGTTTCCGATGCCGCTGTAATCATAATAATATCTGTATCGTGCAAATGATGCCTAATATATGTGACAAGTTCCGTTCCTTGCATATCAGGTAAGTACACATCTAATAAAACAAGCTGTGGCTTCACAAGCTCTAGCCATTCTTTCGCTTGTTCTCCAGTCGTTGCCGTTCCAATTACTTTAAATCCCTCAATTTTTTCAGTAAAACGACGATGAATGTCTGCAATCCGAATATCATCTTCTACAATTAATACTTCAATCTCCTCACCCATTACTATTCGCCTCTCTCTTTCGGTAGTGCAATAATAAATAACGCACCACCTAAATCCCCTTTTTCGATTGCAATACTTCCATTTAAATCTTCTACTAACTCTTTCACTTTTGCTAATCCATACCCTCGCTCTCCTCCTTCTTTCGTCGAAAAGCCTTTATAGAATATGCTAGTAATTATTTCATCATGAATCCCTTGCCCTGAATCTTCCACTTCAATTAATATTTCTTCTCCAATATCAGTTACAAACATCCTTACTTTCTTATCATTCTCTTCATTTTTTTCAATTGCTTCAAATGCATTCGTAATTAAATTCCCTAAAATAGAAACGACATAATTACTCTCAATATGTGGACTTAATTTGTCTAAACCACTTTCTCTATCTAGCATAAAATCAATCTTCAACTCTCGTGCTCTATTATAAAATCCAATTAAAATTCCACCTAGCCATGGATTTTGAATCCGCTTCATAATAAATTGAACAAAATCTTGATATACCGCTGTTTCCTTATGAATAAGCTCTAAAGCATCTTCGTATGATTCTAATTGGATAAGACCTGAAAGCGTATACAATAAATTGTTATATTCGTGCGTTTGCGCTCGTAATGCCTCTGTATATTGCTTCGTCTGAGATAATTCTGCTGTTAACTGATCCATTTCAGATTTCAAACGTAAGCTCGATACAACGCCAGTTACTTTATTCTTTACTTTAATAGGTAGACGGTTCGCAATAACAGCCTGTCCTTTTATATTTAATTGACGATCAAACTGTTCTTCACCAGTTTGAAGTACATCTAGTATCGTTGAATTAGGAATTACATTTAAAATAAATTCCCCAATAATATTTTGTTGCTTATCTAGCGAAAGAATATCATAAGCTGCTTGATTGACTAAACTAATCATGCCATTTTTATCGATTACAATAATCCCTTCACGTACAGATTGAATCACTGTACTATGCTCTTCATATAAAGATGAAATTTCTTCTGGTTCCATCCCGAACATCATTCTTTTTATACTTGCCGCTAAATATATAGAGCCGATTATCCCAATTAAAAGACCTATTATTGTAATCCAAAATACACGCTTTCCATACACTTCTACCGCTCCATGAATATCAGCCATTGAAAACCCAACAGACACCACACCAATAATTTCATTTTCCTGGTTACGGACTGGGACTTTCCCACGCAACGAAGGGCCTAATGATCCATTAGCTTTAGAAACATAAGATTTCCCTTCTAATAAAACGCCTTTATTATCTCCGCCAACCATTTTTTCTCCTATTTTATCTCGCTCAGGATGTGCATAACGAATCCCCTCTTTGTTTCCAACTACAATAAAGTCAGCCTCTGTATCAATTCGAATTTTTTCTGCGATTGGCTGAATAATAGAAGCTGGATTTTCTTTTTGAAAAGCTTCCTGAATTTCTGGTATCGCGGCAACTGTTTTCGCAACATGCAAAGCCCGTTTACCAATTTGCTCTTCTACCGTTTCAGATAATATGTAATAAAATAAATAACTCGTTAGCATAAGTACAACTAAAATAAGTGTACTAATAGTTAATGTAATTCTCGGTTGGAGTTTTAATTTTTTAAATTTCAAAACCATTCCCCTAACATGATTAAAGATAGAATTTAAAGAAAATACAGTTTTTTATTATCATAACACGGTTACTATATATTTCTTTCTTTTTTATCTTCATAAAAAAAGAAACGAAGCATAAGTACTACTTCGTTTCTTAACAGTTTATTATTATATTTTAAACTTACCAATCATCTCTTGTAATTCTTCTGCCATTTGTGATAAATGGACTGCTGCTGCATTTATTTCATCTACTGAAGCTAATTGTTCCTCAGAGGAACCAGCAATATTTTGAACACTTGCGGCATTTTCTTCAATCGTAGCTGCAATTTCATTAATAGATGCACTTACTTGTTTTGCATCTACCGTCATTTGTTTTGCTACATCTACCATGCTATCAATTTGTACAACTGTATCATTTGTAGACTTCAATATTTCGACAAAGCTTTGCTTCGTTTCATTTGCAACTACAAGTCCTGATTGTACTTCTGCTCCAACTTGATTCATAGAGCTTACTGTTTCTTTTATATCAAATTGAATCTCTTTCACTAGTTTCCCAATTTCCGTAGAAGACTGTCCTGATTGTTCTGCTAGCTTTCGCACTTCATCTGCTACAATTGCAAATCCTCTACCTTGCTCTCCAGCTCTCGCAGCCTCAATTGCCGCATTTAACGCTAATAAATTTGTCTGTTCTGCAATATGTTGAATTACTTCAAGGATTGCTCCAATTTGTTTCGACTTATCGTCTAACAAACCAATGATTTTGTCTGACTGTGAAACAGACTCATGAATTAATTGCATTTGATTCACAGTTTGTTCAACTAACTTCCCACCATTTTCAGCTTTTTTCTTCGTATACATAGAGGCTGTAGATACTAATGAAGAACTATCTGCAACACGCTGAATTCCTTCTGTAACTTCTTCTAACAATGTTGCTCCTTCTTCAACTTCTTTCGTTTGTATTTCTGCACCACTTGATACTTGCTCTATAGCCTGTGTAATTTGTTCCGTTGCTTCGCTTGTCTGCTTCATACTAGCTGTTAATTCTTCTGAAGATGCCGCTACATGACTTGCTGAAGTGTTTATATTGGAAATGACACTTTGTAACGATGCAGCCATCTCGTTAAAACTTTCTCCTAGCTGTCCAATTTCATCTTTAGAATGAACTGTAATTGATTCTGTTAAATCACCTTCACTAATCTTCTTCGATGATATGACAAGTTGTTTTAACGGTTTAATAATAGACGCAATTATGAAGTAAATTACAATCCCACCGATTATTAGTGAAATTCCAAGAACAGTTATTGTTTTATAGAAAATAGGTTCAGCCGCTTCGATAATTTCTTTGGAAGGCATAATTCCTGCTATTTTCCATCCAGTTTTCTTATTCGTTTTAAAAGTGATATTGCGATCTTCACCATCTAATGAATAATGAAAATCCCCAGCTTCCTGTTTATACAATTCTTTACTAAGTTTCTCTTCTAATTTCTCTCCTGGCTTCATTTTCGGGTGCGCTACTACATTTTTATCTTGATCAAATATCGCTACATATCCTTCCTTACCGATATTAACCATCTTAGAAGTAGTAACAATATCATTAATGATTAAGTCAATCCCAAGAACTCCACTTTTATCCTCGTTTTGTTTTGCTAGTGTAATAACAATATTTCCTGTCGTTTTTGACTTATATGGAGCAGTTACAATTACTTCTCCGCTTTTCTTCACTGCCTCTTTATACCAATCTCTTTCTGTAGGATTATATCCATCTGGCATCTGAATAGCTGGTGATTGAATGAACTGTCCATTACTAGATCCTGTATAGATTGCTTCCATTTCTGGATGCAGTTTATTGTATTCTTCTAGTTTATTCTGTATGTTTTGAATTTGATCTGCTTGGTAACTTGATTGTGTAAATAATTTCGTAAAATAAGTTGCATCTATTTTTTTACTATCCAATTCCTTATTAATTACATTATCCAAAATTTTTATATTATCTTTCGCCGAGTTTAAAATTGTTTCATTAAAATTCGTCTTCGCCTGTTGATAAGACGTCCAACCAATTACAATACTTGGAAGAATTAAAATAATAATAAATGATACAAGTAACTTTGTTTTTAAACTACTACTCCTTAATTTCCCTTGAAACATACTTCTACCCCTCCATACCGTTTTAAATGTAATTAATTAACATTTAATCTTTCTATAAAAATAATACGAT
Organism: Bacillus sp. MYb78; assembly: GCF_002975115.1. Lineage (NCBI taxonomy): Bacteria > Bacillati > Bacillota > Bacilli > Caryophanales > Bacillaceae > Bacillus > Bacillus sp. MYb78. The sequence goes on along the minus strand of NZ_PCOB01000020.1, from coordinate 25,200 downwards.
TTAAATGTATCAATGAGACTCTCTATCTTTTTATACATCTAAAGAATTGATACATATCTTTTTCATTCTATATAAATTAAATAATTAAAACAATGTATAAAAATGTATATTATTCGAAATATTATAATTCATAGGAGAACCTCTAGTATTTCACTTACTAGAGGTTCTTTCCACCTTACTATTCTTTATCTACTTCTTTTTTCTCATCTTCTACTACAGATACAACAGGTTTATCGCTTGATAATTGTTGTACCGCTCCTTTTCCTGCAAATCCTTCTAATAGCTCTTTTAAGTCAATGCCAGAAGAAGCTTTTAACGTTTCTTGCATCGTTGCCATTAAATCAGTCGCATAACCCGCAACTTTTCCGGCCCCGCTATTTTTACCACCGCCGCCTGTATCGACAACTGTGATTTTATCAATATTACTAAGCGGACTTGCAAGTTCCTTCGCATAACTTGGAAGCATTTTAAGAACCATATCCATAATTGCCGCTTGACCATATAATTCAAATGCTTCTGCGATTTTTTGTTTCGCTTCTGCTTCTGCTAAACCTTTTAATCTAATAACATCTGCCTCTGCTGTACCTTGCGCTTTTTGTACTTCCGCTTTCGCTTGACCTTGTGCTTTTTCAATTTCCGCCTTCGCTAAACCTTCTACACGTACTTCTTCTGCACGTGCTCTCGCTTCTGCTTCAATCTTATATTGATCCGCATCGGCTTTTTTAATTTGTTTTACTTTTTCTGCTTCCGCTGATTGCTCAACAGCATAGCGATCTGCATCGGCTTTTTTCTTAACTTCTGCATCATATTGCTTTTCACGACGCGCAATTTCTTTTTCTTCTAACTCAATTTGCTTTTCACGCTCAATGATTTTAACGCGCATTTGCTCTTCTGTAACACCTTGTTGTGCTTTCGCTTGTTGTAATTCGTAAGAAAGATCCGCATCTGCACGCGCTTGTTCTTGTTCTCTCTTATAAGACTGTACTTTTAATTCTTTATGTTTTTCAGCTTCAGCGATTTGTGCATCACGTTGATATTCTGCTTCTTTTGCCTCTTTTTCAGCACGGGCTTTTTCAATACGTGCTTCTTTTTCACGCTCTGCATTCGCAATTGTTGCATCACGCTTAACTGTCGCAATTTGGGGCTGACCAAGCGCATCTAAGTATCCGTTTTTATCCATTATTTCTTTAATTGTGAAAGAAACAATGCGAAGTCCCATCTTCTTTAAATCTGTAGAAGCTACTTCATGTACCTTTTGAGCAAATTGCTCTCTATTACTATACGCATCTTCTACTGTCATAGAAGATAAGATAGCACGGAGATGCCCTTCTAAAACTTCTTTTGCTTCTATTTTTAACTCTTCTGTTTCTTTTCCTAAATATTGTTCAGCTGCTGTGGAAACTTCTTCAATTGTTGATCCCACTTTAATAATAGAAACACCGTTTACTGTGATCGGTACACCTTGTTTCGTATACGTATCACGTGTACCAACTTCTAATTTATAGTTTAATAAGCTTAAAGGCTCTGCTCTCTGCATAATTGGAACTACGAAAGTACCGCCCCCGCGAATAATCTTAATCTTCTTTCCATCATCAGTGGTAACTACATTCTTTCCTCCACCAAGCCAGTTCCCTGTAACAATTAACGCTTCATCCGGACCAACCGTACGATACTTCGTAATAAATACTAAAATGAGTAGAATTAAAATTGCGAGTAAAACTCCACCGATAATTAATGGAATCGTCATGTAAATTCCCCCTTATAATTTTGGTTTCTTTAAAGAATAAGCGATGTTTTGTACAAGTAAAACACCATCTTGGACTCCCTCGATAATAACCTCTGTTCCTTGCGAAATATCTTTTTTTCCAACAGTTTTAGCTGGGATTGCATTACTTCCAAATTGGGATGAAATTAATACTTCACCAAATCCTTCTGTAGGAATTGTCGTAATGACTTCTCCTTTGCAACCGATAAATTCATCCATACGTTGCATCGTATTTTGTTCTGCTTCTGCAATCGGTTTTAAAATTAGTATTTTCATGATGAAAACACCGATAAAAGATATAGCAAATGCAGCCCCGAAAATAGTAATACTATTAAAGGAGAATAAGTACTCTCCTATATAACTAAGCCCACATAACATGGCGAAAAAACTAAGTAATAAAGTAACAACGGATACAGATCCGCCCCCAAAACTAAATATCGATTCAAATATATCTCCAAAAAAGATATAAATAACAGTGAGTATAGTAGCAATAATAAATCCGTATAAATAAATTGTTTCAAGTGGATAACCAAACAAAGCCATTTCTTATCCCCCTCTCTTAAACAATCCCCTTTTTTGTTATGTGTATGCCCCACCTCTTTCAAAGATTATTGTTCTTAATTTTCAGTCATTTACCTTTTAAATAAAAGCCTGTAAGACAGGCCTCTAAAAAAGAACAGGAGAAACCTATTGTGACAGGCTCCTCCTAGAAAATAACCGATATATTATATATCTATATAATATACTATTTTCCACAAAAAGTAAAGTTAAACATACATTGGAAAAGCACTTATTTTACTGACAATTCGTATGTTCCATCGCCATTATCATATTTATATACATACAAGTAATACTTACCTGGTTTTGCATTAAATTTTGCTTCTATATGATTCCCATTAGCTTGACCGTAAGCCGCATAATTTTGCATATCTGATTCATGGTGAAGTACCCATGTCATCCCAATTCCATACTCATTTAAAACAGAAATATCGATATCTTTCGCTGATGCTACATTAAATGTATAAACATCAGTGTGGTCCCCGCCAATAAGACTACCTTTTATCTTACTATTTAGCTCGATACGATTTGCTTCCTCTGGACGATTATTTGGTTCTGATTCTGTTAAACTTCCATCTTTAATCGTAACAGTTGTTTCGCTTCTGCTCTCTTTTCCTTTATCGTCTTTTACTCTTAACGATACTTTATAAGAACCTTCTTTTTCATATACATGTACTGGATTCACTTCTGCACTTGTGCTTCCATCTCCAAATTCCCATAAATAAGAAACAATTTTTCCATCTTCATCGTTTGAATCATCACTTTTAAATTGAATTCCCTCTTTTACAAGCCCATTATAAGGGCCATTTATATTAACTGTTGGAGCTTTATTTTCTCCATCATCTTTCGCAATTCCATGGAAGACTACATCATATTCAAATTCATTTGAACTATTCACACGATAATTAACGAAGTAAGCTGTAACAGTTTTGTAGCCACTCCATTCTTTTTGCGCCAATTGTTCTAAAGATTCATTTACTCTTTTACTCATTTCTTTCCAATCTTCTGATTCACCTTTTGTGACACTTCCTGTATACGTACCTTCTAATGTAAATGTATTAAAGAATTGAGAATTATGTTTTGTCATTTTTGTATCTTTCATAGGCAACGTATCACTAATTTCTTTCTTCACCGCTGTTAATGACTTCGTTGCATGTTCAGCTAAATAATCACCAGCTACTTCTGGTACAGTGTATGTATCTTGATTATCAATTAACTGCTGCATATACTCTTGATACTCTTTATTTAACTTAGGATCTTTACTTAGATTTTCACGATATGCATCATAATTTTTCACATCATTCGCACGAATCAAATCTTGAATTTTATCAAATGTTTCAAACTGATGCGTATATAAGTAAGACTGCAATGCGAACGAGTAATTATAGAAATCCCAAGAACCGTATTTAGCAAATAGTGTACGCTCTGCTGTATAACGGCTTGCAGGATCAGATGATAATCCGCTAATTATGCTCTTTCTTGGTACAACGTTATTCGTACGAGTAGATCCTGCGAAAAACTCTGCATTTCCTTCTTGGAACCAAGTTAACCTTTCATTTTGATACATATCTCCTCTTCCAAATAGACCTGGTACTTCATATCTACCTTGCAGGTAATGAGTAAATTCATGACGGAATAACTCTTCTAAACTATAAATACTTTGCTCTGGTGTACGCTCATATGTAAAGAATGTACCTGTCTCTTCAATATAAATTCCACCGTTGTTTGTTTCATATCCATACAATTGTCTATTTAACTGATATTCATCTGGACTATTATAAATTACGATCGTTAATACATCATCCGCATTTCCTGGCTCTAACGCTTTGTCATTTCCAATTACACGGTGATACTGTGCCTTTACTTCCTTCGCAGCCCAATATAGTCTCTTAATTTTTTCTTCTGATACTTTATCTCCTGTTTTGAACACAATTGATCCATCGTCGAATGTATACGTTTTTGGTAAGTATTGCTCTTTTCCTTCTTTACGTATTTTCTCTAAATCTACTGTATTCCCGCTATAATCTTTACCATTATAATTTGTTGTAATTTGTTCTACCGCAACAAAATAAGGTTCACTTAAGAGCGGGTACATATGCATGGCTTTTGTAACAACCTCTAATCCTTTATTTAGATTGCTATGAAACTTCCCTAAACGGCTAGCAAAATAAATTCCATTATTAACGAGCCATTTATTTTCTGACGTTACTTCATTTAGAAGAGCAATACGATTTATTTCATTAATAAACCCATCTACTTTTCCATACCACATCGTTTCATTCGCTTCTTTACGAGCCTCAGTTAAGTACGACTGTATATCATAGTCAATACCTTGCATAATATCGTATATTGCTTGTCCCTTCATTCGATCATTTACATAAGTAGTATAATTATCATTGTATTGCTTTAAAATATTCGATGCGTATTGAACCGTTTCAACATCGCTTGAAGCATTACTAATTAATTTACCGTATGCAGATACGACTGTATCTTGTTCAACTGTACCAAGCTTAAAGTTTGGATTTTTTGCGATTGCTTTTAAAGCAGGTAAACAGCTATCCTGGAAGCTTCTTTCATTTAAGTCGCTTAATTCACTATTATAAAATGCAAGATAAAAAGCTGAACGCAACACTTCAGTAAACGTTTGAATTCCTTTTGAATCATCTTTCGTAAATGTACTACCTCTATGAGCTAATTCATCTATAATGACTTGCATTTTTCCTTTATCTTTATAAAAAGCCTTTGCATCTTCATTAAACTGGAATAAGTCTGTAATTTGGTGCCACTTAATACTGCCTAACGTTTCAACTAATTCTTGATCATTCATTTTGTTTAAATCAGCCATTGAATAGCTTTCTTTAACTTGCTTTACTGCAGTTTTCTTCGTAATAGATGCTGGTCGCTGTGAAAAATCTCCTACTTTTAAACGTTCTTGAAATGATAACGTTTCATCAACTTTTGAAATATGTCCAACTTCATCTACCGACTTTTCAATTCCAACCGGTTTCGTTTTCAACACGTTATACGGTACTTTTTCTTCCGCTGCTGCATGAGTTTGAAGTGCCCCTAACGATAAAGCCATTGTACTAATGCTAAGCATCACTTTATTGATCTTTGATTTCTTGTTCATATCCTTGCCCCCTATTTTAATATTCCATTCAAGAATTTAACATAAAATCTGGATGTAACAATATAAAATGCAATATTTCATATTATTTCTTCCTATAATTTGTACATATCGTGAACGCATTGCTCTTTACCTCCCTAAAACAAATTACATCCTTTCATGTTACAAAAAGAGAATTTTTTGACAATTAAAAACTTAATTGTTATGATTATTATAATTGTTAACTTTATTAAATAAGGGTGGGATTCTATGATAAAAAAAGAAAACAGTGTATTTTATATCTCCTTCTTGCTAACAACATTATTCATTATATGGGGAATTACCCCAGCAAGTTGGATACAAGGCTACGATTTACAAAGTGTTACATCTTCTTTAAACTCATTTATCCTCAATAAATTTGGGTGGTTTTACTCTCTACTTATGACTACAATGATTATTTTGGCTGCTTATTTAGCATTTTCTAAGTACGGTTCTATTCGTCTTGGTAAAGATGGAGAAAAGCCAAAATATAATTATCCATCTTGGCTATCCATGTTGTTTGGGGCAGGAATGGGAATTGGACTCCTCTTTTATGGAATCGCTGAACCGATTTCACATTTTACAGATCCATTAACAGGAAAAGCAGGTACAGAAGAAAGCGCCAAACTCGCTATGCAATATTCATTTTTCCACTGGGGACTCTTTCCGTGGTCACTATACGCAATGGTCGCTTTAACAATTGCATATTTCACATTCCGCAAACAAAAAGGTAGCACTATCGGGGCTACAGTTACTCCATTATTTAATCGATCGAAAAATTCCCGTATCGGAAAAACAGTTGATATTTTAGCTGTTTTAGCCACAGTGTTTGGCATTGTACCATCTGTTGGGATTGGTGCTCAACAAATTGCTGGAGGATTAAGCTATTTATTCCCTTCCATTCATAACAGTTTACTTACCCAGCTCGTACTTATAGCTATCTTCGCTGTTTTATATTTAACAAGTGCACAAACTGGCTTAGATCGTGGGATTAAATATTTGAGTAACTTGAATTTCTCTCTTGCAGGTATTTTACTCATCTCTTTCTTACTTTTAGGGCCAACCGTATTTATTATGAAATATTTCACATCTACACTCGGTTCTTATATTGGAGCTTTGCCTAGTATGGGATTAAATTTAGGAGCATTTAATGAAAAATCTTCTTCTTGGATTGAAAATTGGACTATTTTCTATTGGGGATGGTGGATTTCTTGGTCTCCATTCGTCGGCACATTTATCGCACGTATTTCTAAAGGGCGTACAATAAAAGAATTTATTTTTGGAGTTGTATTAGTCCCAACTCTTATCTGTACATTTTGGTTTGCAGTATTTGGTGGTACCGCAATTCATATGGAAATGTTCCAATCGCTTGGAATAGCTGATGAAATTGCAAAAAATGGTACAGAGATTGGATTATTTGCTGTTATTTCACATCTACCATTCTCTACATTTTTAACGATTATCGGGTTAATTTTAGTAGCCACATTTTTCGTTACTTCTGCTGATTCAGCAACATTTGTTGTTTCCATGCAAACGAGTAACGGAAGCTTATCACCGAAAAATAGTTTAAAACTTATATGGGGATTAACAATCGCGATAATTGCCGCTATTTTATTACAAGCTGGAGGATTAAATGCACTACAAATCGCAGCTATCATCGCAGCACTACCATTTTCTATCGTAGTCGTTCTTATGGTCATTTCGCTCTTTAAGGAGCTGCGAAAAGAAGATGTTAATTTGCAAACAAAAGAAGTATCTCAAAAAATAAAAAAGGTTATGTAACGATTAGCACCTCAAATTACTTCTGAATCCGTAACAACTGAGGGAAAAGTAGATTAATAAAACCCATTCGTATGAAATATAATTTTCATACGAATGGGTTTTCACTCTATTATATAGTGTTGTAAACATGCCTTCTCCTCAAATCCTACTTTCTTGTACAATTTCATCGCACGATCATTATTCGTATTCAAACATAATTCTATCTCCTTCATTCCTTGGAAGGAAATAATATACTGAATTGCCTTTTGTAATAACCGCTCTCCGACACCTTTTCTTCTACTATTTTCAGCGGTTGCAATAAATTCGATATTCGCTTCTTGAAACTCTGGATTTACTTCCACATATACATAACCTTCTAACTTATCATTCTTCATACTTACAAATAATTTATTCGTATTACTTAAACGTTCAATAATTTCGTTTCCGTCATAATACGTATTAGAAAACACATGATTGTGTAAAGCGATAAACTGCTCAAACACTTGTGGTAAAGCCTCTTCTACATTACATATAATACGGTGCTTCACAATATTATTTAAAACGAGAATACTATGTCGACCTTGTTCTTTTGCATGTAAATTCCTCATTAAACGGGCACAATTATTATTTTCCACATGATAAAAACCATAAAATCTCTCAATATGAAAAGGCACCTTTTCTATAAGTTCCTTCCACATATGTAAAGCAACTTCTTCCCAATTCTCTGCGATAATAAACGGTCCCCATATCTCTGCACATTTCTTTACTTCATCCACATCAAATCCTAATAAACCTATTAAATTATTATTCTCATAAGTAGCAACAAAAGATTGTTCCCAGCCTATATCTGAAAAATCATGAATAATTGTCTGTAACAACTCCTCTTTCTCATCTCCACAATAGCCAACATGATGAGTAGCATCTTTATTCATATTCGCAATAAATGCTGCCACCTCTTCAATTTCCAAAATAGAACTGACATACATAACCTCTCCTCCTTCACTAATATATTCACACCTTTTCCATTTATCTCCTTCTAAAAAAGACATCACCATAAGCATATTTCAAAATGAAATCGCCATGATAATGTCTTCTCAAAAACTCATATAATCATCTTACGTTATAATAAGATAGAACGTTTTTTATTTCTTAAATAATCTCTTTCTAAATACAAACATACTCAGTGCTGAAAGAACTAACGCTATGCCTGAAAGTAATGTTGATGTATTCTCTTGTCCACCTGTTGCTCCTAATGATTTCTTACTTTCTTCTTGCTTATTAACAGCTGGTTTATTTTCTTTCACAACTTGATTATTCACGTTTTGTTCTTGGACTACTGCTGATTGATTTACCGCGTCTTTTGAACCTTCAATTTCTTTTCCTGTTTCTTTTACCTCCGCTTTCGATCCTTCAACTCCTGTTGTTGGCTCGTCCACTTCCTCTTTCGCTTCTTCAACTTCTTTCGTTGGCTCTTTTACTTCCTCTTTTACTTCTTTTACCGGTTCTTTCACTTCTTCTTTTGTACCTTCAACTTCTTTTACCGGTTCTTTCACTTCTTCTTTTGTACCTTCAACTTCTTTTATCGGTTCTTTCACTTCTTCTTTTGTACCTTCAACTTCTTTTATCGGTTCTTTCACTTCTTCTTTTGTACCTTCAACTTCTTTTATCGGTTCTTTCACTTCTTCTTTTGTACCTTCAACTTCTTTTATCGGTTCTTTCACTTCTTCTTTTGTACCTTCAACTTCTTTTACCGGTTCTTTCACTTCTTCTTTTGTTTCTTCAACTTCTTTTACCGGTTCTTTTACTTCTTCTTTTGTTTCTTCAACTTCTTTTACCGGTTCTTTTACTTCTTCTTTCGTTTCTTCAACTTCTTTTGTTGGCTCTTTTACTTCTTCTTTCGCTTCTTCAACTTCTTTTGTTGGTTCTGTCACTTCTTCTTTTTCAACTATATTTTGGATTACCGTTCCGTTAAACCTTATGCTAATTTCATCAGAATCTAAATCAAATTTATACACCTTTTCACCTGGGGTACTCCATTTTATTACTCCGTTATTAAACGTCCCTCCCTCACTTACCAATTGAATATTTTCAATACTTTCTCCTTCTAAATCATATACAGGAACTTGAATTTCTTCGTTTATTTTTGCATCATTTAAAATGATATTTTGTCTTCCAACATCAATTGTAAACCACTGACCTAATTGTATTAACGGCCTTACATAACGAATCTCATTTCCAGCTAAATTTAAGCTAAATAAGTTTAGCATGGAACCAATAACCGTTAAATCTTTAATATGATTGTCCGCAAGATTTAACCACTGTAAATTTTCCAATGAAGATAGTGGTGTTATATCTTCAATTTGATTATGAGATACATTCACATTATTCAATTGTTTCAAGTTTGAGATAAACTCAATATTTTTCAGGCCTACTCCTTCTAAAGTGAGTTTTTCTAAGTTCGTCATGTATTCTAAACCTGTTATATCTTTTATCTCATTTCCTTTTTCTTTAAGTATCTCTAATTTTTTAATCTGTAATAAATCTTCTTTTGTGATAGGAGCGTTTACATTCTCTCTACCTAAATTCTCTTTATTAATATGTTGTTGTAAAGTTTTATCGAGAATTACATTTTGACTTTCTTTTTGTTTTTCAACTATATTCTGTATAACCGTGCCATTAAATCTTATTTTACTTTCAGTAGAATTAGTATCTAGTTTAAATTCATATATTTTTTCTCCAGGACTATTCCATTTTATAAATCCGTTATTCAGAGTAGCCCCCTCACTTTGTAGATTAATATTTTGAAGTGGCTCTCCTTTAAGGTTGTATACTGGGATTTTTATTTCTTCATCTACACTTGCTTCATTTAAAAAGATTTTTTGTCTTTGAATGTCAATTGAAATTCGCTTACCTAATTCCTCAACAGGCCTTACGTCAGAAATTTCATTTGCTCCAAGATTTATCTCATGTAAATTTGTTAAGGTGCTCAGCGGCGATACATCAGAGATATAATTCTCTTCTAAATTCAGCACTTGTAAATTTCCTAATTGAGATAGTGATGATATATCTTTTATTTCACTATCAGAAATTTCTAGTTCAATAAGATTACTCATTTTACTAATAGATTCAACATTATTAATTTTATTGTTCCCTATCCATAATAGTTCCACATTATTTAATCGATCAATTCCCGTAAGATCACTGATTTGATTATTTGCTAAGTATAATTGTTTCATAGTTGATAATGTAAATAATGGCTGGATATCTTTAATGTTATTACCGATTAAATCTAATGTTTTAATTTTTTTCATTTTACTTAATGGTGTAAGATCAGAAATTTTATTATCTCTTAAAAAAAGCATATTAATATTCTCTAGCTGCTCAATTGGGTGAATACTTTCAATTGAATTAGACGTTAAATCAACGTACTTCAAACCTCTCAATTTCGAGATGGCTGATATGTCTTTTACATTAGACTCTCGTAACGTCAACTTCTCTAAATTTGTCATATACTCTAAACCAGTTATTTCATTTATTCCTTTACCAGAATAAATGGATAACGTTTTAATTTTTAATAAATCTTTCTTTGTGATTGGCGCATCAACATTATCTCTATCTAAGTTGTATTTATTAATATATTTTTGTAATTGCTTATCTAATATTACATTTCCGTTTTCATCTTGTTTCTCCTCTTTATTTTCCTTTTGTTTTTCAGGAACATTGTTCTCTAAATTCAATGTATTTACTTCAAACTGTACTTGGTACTTATTGTCATAGGCCATTGTTGGAATATAAATATGCATTCGCATATTATACCTTTTTCCTAATTCCCCTACTTCAAACTGAATCACTTTCGTTCCATTTTTCTTTTTATCTTCTGATATTACTTTCACATCATGAAACACACCTGGAGTATGAATATCCTCTGTTTTCAAGTATTGAAAGAAATCACTATCACTTAACGTTGCTGTTACAATTTTCTTTCCATTCTCAATTGTTAATTTCGGATCCTTTATATAAACAGCTGCCATAGACTCTTCATTCGTTTTATCTTTATAGGCTTTAATAACAGCATCAAATGTACCATCTTTTAAACCTTGTCCAGTTTTATTCGCCTCAATCGCTACCGCTGCTAAAGCAGGTGTCGAATACACAGCAAACGGAAGTGATAACGCCGCCGCTATAATCATTGCATTTATACGTTTTCTTTTATTTTGTTTCAACTTTACATCTCCTCTGAAATATATAATTCGAAATGTAATCATTTCTCGAATAAATGATAATGATTTTCATTATCATTGTCAACTAGAAAAATAAAAAGTTTACAAAAAAAGAACCTCTTTACAAGAGGTTATGCCATTTTCTCACCTGATTCTTCTCTAAAAAAGCTTTTCATCGCATGAAATACGTCTGCTTTTTGCTTTAAAATATAGTATCTAAAGTTTTCATCTTTAATATTTTTATAGGCTGACATGAGTGTACTGTGGCGATTATACTGGTTCACTTCCCCATACCCAAACATATTACACTTCTTCATTAATTCTTCCACAAGCTTTACACATCTAGCATTATCTGATGTTAAATTATCACCATCTGAAAAATGGAATGGATAAATATTATAGCGATCTGGTGAATATTTATTATCGATTAGCTCGAGTGCTTTTTTGTATACGGAGGAGCAGATTGTTCCACCACTTTCTCCTTTTGAAAAGAACTCTTCTTCTGTAACGACTTTCGCTTCTGTATGATGAGCAATAAATTCAATATCAACTGTTTCATACTTTGTGCGTAAAAATCTTGTCATCCAGAAAAAGAAGCTACGTGCCATATACTTCTCCCACATTCCCATCGATCCACTCGTATCCATCATCGCTAAGACAACAGCCTTTGAATCTGGCTTTAATACTTCATTCCAAGTGCGGAACTTTAAATCTTCTTGATGAATTGGATGGAAAGATGCTTTACCACGCATCGCATTTCGTTTATATGCGGATATCATTGTTCGTTTCTTATCGATATTTCCCCATAATCCTGTTTTTCTAATGTCATTAAATTCAACATGTTCAATCCGGTTTTCATCTATTTCTTTTCTCTTTAAATTAGGCAGCTCTAACTCTCTGAAAAACGCTTGCTCTAATTCTAAAATAGAGACTTCAGCTTCATAGTAATCTTCCCCAGCTGCCTCTCCTGCTCCTTGCCCTTTTCCTGGCCCTTTTTGTTTTTGACCACCTGATCCATCTCTCGCAACGACATCACCAACTTTGCTGTCACCGTTTCCTTGCCCAACATGTTTATTTTTATCATAATTGTATCTAATCTTATATTCATCTAGAGAACGAATTGGTATTTTTACAACATCCTTGCCATTAGACATAACTATACTTTCTTCTGTTACAAGGTCGGGTAAATTATTCTTAATTGCCTCTTGTACTTTTTCTTGATGGCGCTGTTGGTCGTCATATCCTTTGCGATGGAGGGACCAGTTTTCCTGTGAAATCGTATAATTTGGTTGATTTTCTTCGCCCATTCCTTTCCCTCCTTACTGTAATTGTCTTCCTGTATGAACAGCAAGCTACAAATTTTGTTCTGTAATGTGCAAGCTAGAATATTTGAAAGGTAACTGCCCATAGAAAATCATCCCATAAACATTTATAACGTTTTTCATACAATACCCCGAGCATCCTAAACAAAATTTTGCCACTCACATAATAGAAAGAAATATTCAGCCACTGATAAGAAAGAAACACAATGCATTGTTGCACACATTTTTACTTTGCAACATATTGTATTGTGTTGGCTTTTTTCGTATGAATGGTTGGTTACTCTATCATATGCATATTGTAAAAATAATTGACAATAAATTCATGAAATTGCATCTTAATTTATTACATTTGGACAAGGTATGACACTTTACACACATATGACCGGATAATAAAACGCTGTCCCGCAAAATACAAGAGACAGCGTTTTGTTATCAAACTATCGGTTTAACAAGCTACCTACATAGCGTAGTAATTCATTTGCTGAAGAAGAATTATATCCATGCTCATCAATTAAACGCGCAACAACATCATTGATTTTCTTAAGCTGATTTTCGTCCGGTGTTTTCGTTGATGTTGTAATTTTCACTATATCTTTTAAATCAGCAAATAGTTTTTTCTGAATCGCTTCACGAAGACGTTCATGTGAATTATAATCAAAGCGTTTTCCTTTACGGGCATAAGCAGAAATGCGAATTAAAATCTCTTCACGGAATGCTTTCTTAGCATTTTCTGAAATTCCAATTTGCTCTTCAATTGAGCGCATTAATTTTTCATCTGGACTCATTTCTTCCCCTGTTAACGGATCACGTAATTTCGATTTATTGCAGTACGCCTCGACGTTATCTAAGTAATTATCCATAAGCGTCTTAGCTGATTCTTCATATGAATAAACAAACGCTTTTTGTACTTCTTTCTTCGCGATTTCATCGTATTCTTTTCTCGCTAATGAGATGAAATTCATATAACGTTCACGGTCTTCATTACTAATCGATGGATGCTGATCCAGCCCATCTTTTAAAGATCTAAGTACATCTAACGCGTTAATAGATGGTACCTCTTTTCGAATGATTGTAGACGAAATTCGGTTTATGACATAACGAGGATCAATACCCTTCATACCTTCATCTTGATATTCGCGTTGTAATTCTTCTACATCAATCGCATTATAACCTTCTACCGTTTCTCCATCATACAAACGCATCTTTTTAATTAAATCAATATCCGGACGCTTCGGATCTTTTAAACGAGTTAAAATAGTGAACATTGCTGCAACGCGAAGTGTATGTGGTGCAATGTGAACATTCGACACATCACTTTCACGAATCATTTTTTCATAAATATGTTCTTCTTCACTTACTCGTAAATTATAAGGAACTGGCATTACAATAATTCTTGAGTGTAATGCTTCATTTTTCTTATTTGCTATAAATGAGCGATACTCTGTTTCATTCGTATGCGCTACAATTAATTCATCTGCTGAAATAAGCGCAAATCTTCCTGCTTTGAAATTCCCTTCTTGCGTAAGCGATAATAAGTGCCATAAAAACTTCTCATCGCATTTTAACATCTCTTGGAACTCCATCATTCCTCGGTTTGCCTTATTTAATTCTCCATCAAATCGATACGCACGCGGATCTGATTCTGAACCATATTCTGCAATCGTAGAAAAGTCCAGACTACCTGTTAAATCTGCAATATCCTGTGATTTTGGATCAGACGGGCTAAATGTACCAATCCCTGTACGGCGATCTTCAGAGAAGAAAATACGCTCTACAACTACATCCTCAATTCTTGATCCGTATTCTTGCTCTAAACGCATGACATTTAGTGGTGATAAATTCCCTTCAATTCTAACTCCATACTCATCAAAGAAATCATCTCGTAAATGATGTGGAATTAAATGCAGTGGATCCTCATGCATTGGGCATCCTTTAATTGCAAAAATTGCTCCGCGATCTGTTCTTGAATATGTTTCTAATCCTCTTTTCAACATCGTAACTAACGTTGATTTCCCTCCACTAACAGGACCCATTAATAATAAAATTCTTTTTCTAACATCTAATCGTTTTGCAGATGGATGAAAATATTCCTCTACAAGACGTTCTAGAGCATCCTCTAATCCAAAGAGCTGATTACTAAAGAAGTTATACTTTCTTCTACCATCAACTTCTTCAATTCCGGCATCTTTTATCATATTGTAAATGCGAGAGTGTGCTGTTTGAGCCACCCATGGTCTTTCTTTCACAAGCTCCAAATACTCCGCAAACGTACCTTCCCATTGTAAACGTTCTTCTGCTGCTCGATGCTGTTCAATCTTTTTTAGAATATCCATTATAGCTCCTCCCCCATCTCCTTGTTCAATCGGATTATTATAAAAGGTATGCTAGGATGTCCTTAAACATTCTTTAAATCAAAACGAAATATATAATAGCACGCTAAAATTCTCTCCAAAATTCAAAGAAAATTCTGTATAATATAGGTATTAACGTTTTTACACTGCTATTCATTATAAATAAATTCTTTTCTTCTAAGAACCTTACATACATTTTGGGTAATAAATAAAACTCGTGAACCGAAAAAAGTAAGGAGGATATTAGTATGAAATTATTATTAATTTTAGGTGTATCACTCACATTTCTTACAGCTATTTTTACATCCGGTTACAATGACAAACCAGGTACACATAAAAAATGATGTGCTTTTAGCACATCATTTTTTTATGCATTATTTATAATACATATTTTCCATATCATATTTGGATAGTGGTCGGCTATAATAATAACCTTGTACAAGCTTCACATTCTTTTCTTTCAAAAACTGTATTTGCTCCTTTTTTTCTACTCCCTCTGCAATTACATTCAATTCTAAAGTATGAGCTAAATGAATAATTGCAGCTGTAATATTCGTATCACGTTCATCTATATGTATACCTTCCATAAAAGAACGATCAATTTTTAAAGTATCAATTGGATATGTTTTTAAGTAACTTAAAGATGAATAGCCTGTTCCAAAATCATCTAAATGAATCTTTAAATTTTGTTCTTTTAATTGTAGTAACACTCTCTTCGATATATCTTTATGTATAAGAGCTCCTTCTGTAACCTCTATCGCTAATAAATAAGCTGGTACATTGTACTTATTTAAAGCCCGTGTAATCATCTCTATTAATGTAATAGAGCGAAAGTGTCTAGCTGAAATATTAACTGCAATTGGGACCACTTCATATCCTTTATTTAACCATTCGCGCAGTTGCTGACACACTTGATTTACTACCCATTCATCGAGCTTAATAATAAATCCTGTTCTTTCTGCCAACGGAATAAATTGGTTTGGAGAAACAAATCCTAATTCCTTATTCTCCCACCTTATTAAAGCTTCCATACTAGCTATTTTTTTCGTTTCAATATTAATTTGTGGCTGATAATATAAGAAAAACTCGTTTTTTTCTATAGCACGATGTAACTGGTTTTCTATTATAAACCTTTGTTCACGCTCACAGTCTAATCCACTACAATAAAAATGATAATGTCCTTTTCCTTTTTCTTTTGCTTTTTCTAAAGCAGCATCGACCCTCTGAAATAGTATTTTTTCATCTTCTCCATCTGCTGGAGCCATTACAATTCCAATTGACGCACTTAAATATACATCTTCTTCTTCGATTACAAAATATTCACTAATATTTTTCAGTATGCTTTTTGCAACTTCCTCTACACATTCTTTCGTTATATTTTCTATCAACATAACAAATTGATCATCGTGTTCTCTAAATAAGTGCATACCTTCTATTTTTAGATTGCTTAAACATTCTGTAACTTTTTGTAATACTTTATCTCCCTCTTTATGACCAAATGTATCATTAATACGATGAAACTCATCTAAATCTATAAATACAAGCGCAAAATTTATACTCTCATTTAAAAAAGTATTTAACTTATTTGCACATGAAATTCTATTCATTAATCCCGTTAACTGGTCATAGTAAGCTAAATATTCTGTTCGCATTTCGTTTAATACTTGCCTTGTAACATCTCTCGTAACAATATAAACTCCAACAATTTCACCGTTCACAATAATCGGGATAGTTCTCAAAGAAATATATAGCTCGTACCCTTCTTTATGAATATATTTCTTTGAAACAATTTGTTTTGCTTTTCCTTGCATCGATCCCTTAAATATAATTTGAAAATCTTTTTCATATTCTTTATTAATGAATTCAAAAATAAATTTATTATTTAATTCCTCATACCGGTATCCAAATATTTCATACGTTGCCGGGTTTGCATATGTAACTCTCCCTATAGAATCTATAGATATAATTGAGTCATTATTATATTCCAGTAATGACTTAAATAACATTTGTTTTTCCTCTATCTCTGTCTTCTCCTCAATTTGAGCTGTAATATCTCTTGTAATACAAATAACAAATTGACATATTCCTTCTTCATCGCAGACAGGATTAAGTGAAGATTCATAATGTATCTCACCTTTTGGTAATTTGACTACATCACAAAAAGTGTGTGCTTTCGCTTCTCTCACTACTTTTTCATATTGCCTTTGCAATATCCCCGCTATATCTTTTGGTAATACTTCTGCAAAAGTTTTTCCATAGCACTCTTCGCTTAACCTAGCATAATCCATTCCTATTTTATTCACATACATATATTTAAACGTTTCATCATCAATAACTTTTAATATAAATACTAAATCTTGAATAGCATGTAATAACCCTTGTCTAATTAAATCCATATCTATCATACTTAAAAAGGTATTTTGATTACTATATTCTTCCTTCATATTTATCTCAACCCGTCTTATCTATTTTTAATCATATATCCCATTCTATATGATTATGTCCTCTCTTTTAAACGTATGATCACATATTATTTTTATTTTATAAAAAAAAGTCGCCATATGGCGACTTTTAATAAACGATTTCTAAATCTAATCCAGGGTAATTTTGTTGACGGAATGCTTCATAAATTAAAATTGCTGCTGTATTAGATAAATTTAATGAACGTACTTTATCTGTCATTGGAATACGTAAACAATGATCAAAGTTTTCTTCGATTACATTAGCTGGTAAGCCGTTTGTTTCTCTTCCAAATACAAAATAGTAATCCTTCTCGCGCTTGCTATAGTCAAACGCTGTATGAGCTTTCTCGCCATACTTCGTTAAATAGAAGAATTCACCATCTTTATTTTTTTCATAAAATTCTTCAATTGAATCATAATACGTAATTTTCACGTGCTGCCAATAATCTAATCCGGCACGCTTTAACATTTTATCATCCGTTGAAAATCCAAGCGGTCTAATCAAATGTAATTCTGTTCCAGTTGCTGCACAAGTACGAGCAATATTTCCTGTATTTGCTGGAATTTCTGGCTGATATAAAACAACATGTACTCCCACGCGATATTCACCTCTGTTTTTTGTCTACTACGTATTATACCACTTGAGCGAAAAATCTCTACCCATTAATAATATGAAAGAATTTATATTTCATTTGTGGTGTATATTTACTAGAGTCTTCATAGTTCCAATAACGTCGACGGCTATTCGCTGAATGTGCATTTACAAGCGGCATACCATCTGCATCTTTTGCTACTACAATCGTCGTATGATTCCATCTTCCGTCATCCTCGAAATCATAAGCAATTACATCTCCAAGAATAAGTTCTTCTGGCCTCTCTACCGCCTCTGCTCGAAGTCCTGTTGTAGCACCTGACAAATACCAATAAAAAGAATGTGCAACAGCCCAGCTCCAACTCCACTGATTCTCCCTTTGCCACCATCCTTTACGAATATTAGGATATCCGTTCATAGGTACTTCTCCAGTATGAAGACATTGAGAAATGAAATTCGTACAATTATCAGGGAAATTACGATACATAGGATTTCGGTCATCCCACCAACGCTCTGCATATTTCACTGCCTCTAAACGATTATACTGATAAGAACCGTACTTCTCTTTCGTAATTTCCCTTTCTAATGTCTCACCCATTCTAATTTCTTCTGACACTTCAATATCATAATCGCCTATAATCCGACTATTATTTAAACAAACTCTTCGTTTTAATTGTTCCTCTTCAATATAAAATAATTCTTTATGCTTAATTAAATATTTAAAATGTATTTGATAATCAATTTCTTGATGGTCATTACTATTTAATTGTCTAATGAAAGAAACATCCGCAGTTGCTTTCACTATATGTGCACTACGCCTTTGAAACAATTGTTTCTTTCTCTGTGCCATTTGTAGTAAATCCTCAGCAATACCATCCACGTCTGTTCGTTTCTCTGTGATATATGCTAAAAACTGTTGTACTTGCTTTTCAATATTCATTTTTACAGCCATTTCGTTTCCCTCCCATATTACAATATGAAAAAGGGAAATATTATCTACTCTTTTTTCTGTGCTAACAATTCAAGCCCGCGCTTCATTTCATGAAGTACTTCTTCATCTTTCTCACGTTCAATCGCTTTCTCAATCGCTTCGCCTACTCCATCTCCCCCAATTTTCCCAAGTGCCCATGCTGCCGTTCCGCGCAATACCGGTCTTGGGTCATCTTTCATAACACCAATTAAATCAGGAATTGCCGATGCTTCTTTAAAATGTGCTAATGCTAAAATCGCATTTCTTTGCAGTGGCTTTTTCCCTCTCCATGACCCTGACATAATCCCATATTTCTCTTTAAAATCACGATTACTAATTGTTAAAAGTGGCGTTAATAATGGTTTAACTAGCTCAGGATCCGGCTCCATCTCAGGATGATTATGAAAATCCATTCCTTTATTTTTCGGGCAAACAGTCTGACACGTATCACATCCATATATACGATTTCCTATTTTATCGCGATATTCTTCAGGTAGGAATCCTTTCGTCTGTGTTAAAAACGCAATACACTTCTTCGAATCTAACTGTCCCCCCTGTATTAAAGCACCTGTAGGACAAATATCGATACATTTCGTACAGCCCCCGCATTGATCTTCTATCGGCTTATCTGGCGGGAATGGAACATTTGTAATCATTTCCCCTAAGTATACGTACGAACCGAATTCAGGTGTAATAATAGCACAGTTTTTCCCACTCCAGCCAATGCCTGCACGCTCTGATACAGCTCGATCACTTAATTCACCTGTATCAACCATGGACTTCACTTCTATATCTGGAAGTTTTTCAATTAAATATGCTTCTAATTTTTGCAAACGATCTCGTAAAACAAGATGATAATCTTGTCCCCAAGAAGCACGGCAAAAAATTCCACGGCGTTCTCCACGCTTACTTAATGGTGCATTTTTTAATTTTGAAGGATATGCTAAAGCAATCGCAATAATTGATTTAGCACCCGGTAATAAAAGTTGCGGATTCGTTCTCTTCTCTATATCAGGCTCTTCAAATCCAGATTGATAATTTAATTGTTGTTGCTGGATTAAGCGCTGCTTTAATTCCTCAAAAGGAGAAGCACTCGCAAAGCCTATTTTATCTATGCCAATTGTTTTACTATACGTAATTACATCTTGCTTTAATTTTTCAAAATCCACTCTTAATCGCCTCCTCAGATGAATCCATCATCCCTTATGTAACGACTTTATTGGTTAGTAATTCACTTTTGGAATACTATTATTTACTTCTATTTTCGCATGTAATTATATTTTTCAAACATTAAAAAACGCAATGCCTCGTTTATCTCGGAAACGAAACACTGCGTTGATCACAATTTATAGAAAAACATTTAATAAAATTTGGAGCGGGTGAAGAGAATCGAACTCTCGACCAGAGCTTGGAAGGCTCTTGTTTTACCACTAAACTACACCCGCAAATATGAATTACATATAAGATATTAGAATAACTTATGTAAAGTAGTATAGCATGTTAAAAAAATAGAGGCAAGAATTTTATCGAAAAAAGTCGAAAAAGTGATGAGAGACCTCATCACTTTTTCAATTCTTTATCAATGGCCTTCTTCATACTATCGAAATCAGGGTTTGCAAGATTTCCGTTTACATATACTGAAGGAGCACCCTGAACTTTTAATTTTTGAGCACGATCTGAATCTTTACGTACTTTTTCTGTAATTTCTTTACTGTGTAAATCTTTCTTAAATTGCTCTACATCAACTTTTGGAAGTTTCTCTTTCACAATGCTAAGAAGCAAATCTTCTGTAATCCATTCTTCCGTATCTTTCTTTTGATTTTGATAAATCTCATCATAGAAAATCCAGAATGAATCTTTATCTTGTTTATAAATTGCTTCACCAGCTGCTGCACCTAAATCCGAGTCTTTTCCGATAAATGGGAAGTTAATAAAATATAACTGCACTTTGCCTTTATCAATATACTCTTCTTTTAATCGAGGTAATACTGTTACATCCCAAGTACGACAAGCAGGACATTTAAAGTCTCCAAATTCAACTACCTTAACTGGAGCATCATCTTTCCCTAAAGATTGTTGCGTAGAATAAGCAAACATCTCATTCCCTTTATCTTTTTTGTCATTTATGATGCTATACGCAATTGTTCCAATTACAATCAATACTGCGATAGAAAAAACTATACCAAGAGCCATGAGTTTATTTGATTTCATATACATTCCTCTTTAATTTCATATTCTGTATACAGCATTGTACACAATACACATAATATCAACACTTATATACGTCACGCAATGAACACGCTCACATAAATTACAAAAACACAATAATTGTGACGATATTGTGTCACAATTTGTCACAATTTATTCAAAAAAAGAAGCTCCTCTTTAGGAACTTCTCTTAACTTACTGCTTTTTTACGCGCACTATTTAACATCGACTGCTCTATTTTTATATCATGACGAATTACTAATTTCTCACTAACTGCTTGAACATACTCATCATGGCTTATATAGCCTTCTTTCTCCATTAGTCTCAAAACGACATTTCGTCTCTCTACTGCTTTATCATAATTTTGGGCAGGTGAGTAATAAGCAGGTGCTTTTACTACAGCAGCCATCATTGCACTTTCAGCCAACGTTAATTGGTTCACCTTTTTACCGAAGTAAAGGTTTGCTGCTTTTTCAATTCCCCATGCTCCTTCACCATAATAAATGTTACTTACATATAATTTTAAAATTTCATCCTTCGTAAATGTGCGTTCAATTTTTTTCGTATAAAAAATCTCTTTCCACTTACGAGAAAATGTACGCTCATTAGTTAAAAAAGCATTTTTAGATAGCTGCTGTGTAATCGTGCTTCCTCCTTGCACGACACCACCAGCCTTTATATTCTCAACAGAGGCCCTAATAATTGCTATATAATCTAAACCGTTATGATGATAAAATCTTTTATCTTCTGTCGCAATAAATGCATGTGTTAATGATTCTGGCACCTCTAAATTAGCCGGTACATGTAATTTACTAATGTCACTTTTCTCAATCATTACATTTCCAATGAATAATAACGTACAACTTAACAATAATAATAATATAATGGCTTTATAAAAAAGTTTAGTCATTGGATTTAATGCAACTTTTTGATGATAGTTCACCCTAGATAATACTCGTTCTTTCATCTTGAACACCTCTTTTCCACACAGCATATAACTCTTACTTTAAGAATACATTGTTGTAAAAAAATATCCCATCGATTTCTCTTACACGTACCTTACATCATTGTAAGGTATAAAGTGAAACTTTAATCAGCCCTCACCAATCACGTTCCCGGCAAATAGCGGGGTAAAAAAGTATTGTATCACAGACCTTTTTTATCTACTATTCATCTGAAATATTGAATATAGATTATATTCAATCATGAATAACCAATAACAGAGTAAGCCTTAAAGCTATTATATTTTCACTTTACACTTTAATTATATCATCTACAAATATATATACTTTTGACTATCTAGTAATCTTAATGTATATAACATATACATTATACAGAACAAACGTTCTATAAATCAATACTAACACTATTATTATTTTGACCTTTTTCTTAAACAGTATACAAAAAAGAGTAGTGATTTGAATGTATCTCAAATCAGCTACTCTTTTCTTTACAATCTTCCTATTAAATTATATGGCTGTACTTCCCACGTTTCATACGGAATACAATGTGTTACTCTCATTGCATCAAGCGTTCTGGATTTCATATGAGGACGCGTTATATACTCATCTATGTTCTCTTCATTTAAATCAACAAATTTAGCCTCTTGTATTTCTTCAGGTTGAATTTTTATTTCGCCACTCACATATGCTACTTTAAAAACAACAGCTAGAATGTGCACAGAGGCATTATAATAAACCCCAGTAATTCCGATAGGCTTCACCGTTAACCCTGTTTCCTCTTTTATTTCCCTACAGACAGCTTGATCGAGTGCTTCTCCTTCTTCTACCTGTCCTCCTGGCATTTCCCACGTATCAGCTCGCCAGTGTACCTTTGTTAATAACACTTCATTTTTCTCATTTGTTAAATAACCTGCTACGGCAACTATATGCTTTGGTGTCTTATGTTCCATACTAAGCCTCCTAGAAATAATGGTTATTTCATATATCCCTATAAGCATATTCCCTATCTACACCAAAATACCTTTAATAATTCATCACCTTAATTAACTTCATAAAAAAAGCCCCTATTCGTTAAACGAAAAGGGGCTTTCATCGTATTACTCTCCTAAGTCTACGTTGTGGTAAACTTGTTGTACATCTTCTAAATCTTCTAATGCATCAACCATTTTTTCAAATTGTACTTGAGCATCTTCAGGAAGTGTAACATCACTTTGTGCAAGCATTGTTAATTCTGCAACTGTAAATTCTTCAACACCAGCACCTTTAAGTGCAGATTGTACTGAATGGAATTGATCTGGTTCAGCATACACGATAACAGCATCTTCTTCTTCTAGAATGTCACGTGCATCTACATCTGCTTCCATTAAAATTTCAAGAACTTCATCTGATGTTTTACCTTCAAGGCCGATAACAGCTGTCGCATCAAACATGTAAGCTACAGAACCGTTTACACCCATGTTACCACTGTTTTTGCTAAATGCAGCTCGTACATCTGCTGCAGTACGGTTTACGTTATTTGTAAGTGCATCTACAATAACCATAGCTCCATTTGGTCCAAATCCTTCATAACGAAGCTCGTCATAATTTTCCTCTGAACCGCCTTTTGCTTTTTCAACTGCACGATCAATAATTGTTCTTGGTACATTGTATGTTTTCGCACGTTCTAATACGACTCTAAGCGCTTGGTTTGATTCTGGATCTGGCTCGCCTTGTTTTGCCGCCACATAAATTTCACGTCCAAATTTCGCGTATATACGGCTTGTATTTGCATCTTTTGATGCTTTTTTGTCTTTAATATTGTTCCATTTACGGCCCATACTTTCCACTCTCTTTCTCGTTTTAAATCTACATAAAAATATTAATATGAAATATAATGTGTGTTCAACACATTTTTAAAAGAAATATAAAAAGTTCATTTTTGATTCATATTACAGACATAATATAAATCACTATCATTTTGTTCTTTCGACAAGTTATATTATACATGAATTCCTAAGTTTATTACGAATTTTAGCATCACATAATATAATTTAACAAAAAAGACTCTAAGATTTCTATTAGAGTCTTTTTATATTGTTGATACTTATTTCCATAATATCCCTATAATTACTTTCTACTGTTGTATAATAAAAATAGGAAAAAATTTAAAGAAAAGATGAAGGGAGAATTATGACACATTCAAATGAAAAAAAATCACATGCTTTTAAAGGAATAGGAGAAAAGTTAAACCCAACTATCTATCAAGTAAGATTCATGAAATTAGATGAACCAATCCAATTTGAGGCGTTTCCTGAATTGAAGGAATTAGGGGACTGGTTAAGTACTTCAACGCAAATGTGGGCGTGCCACTCAACAATGTATAAGTACAACAGAGAAAAGTTTAAAAAGAAGTTTTTAGAAATTACAAACTTAACCGTTGATAATGTACTAATATCTACTGGTGGTGTCGGATTTAACCTCATGTCACCGGGTGGAGAAATTCTCTCTAAATACCGCAATTAAAAGGATAAAATTGAATGTTTGTTTTTATCCTTTTAATGTTTCGCAGTTTACTCACCGTACACTTTTTGTGCTTATTTTGTCATGTAATGAAAAGAAAACAAAAAAACTCTATACTAATTGTATAGAGTTTTTTTACGACGTTCATGATACCGATGGTCGGGGTCGAACCGACACTCCCGAAGGAACACGATTTTGAGTCGTGCGCGTCTGCCAATTCCGCCACATCGGCACAAAAGAAAAGGCGGCAACCGGATTTGAACCGGTGATAAAGGTTTTGCAGACCTCTGCCTTACCACTTGGCTATGCCGCCATATTAAATTTTATTGGAGCGGAAGACGGGATTCGAACCCGCGACCCCAACCTTGGCAAGGTTGTATTCTAC
>NZ_PCOB01000019.1:0-98012 GCF_002975115.1 Bacillus sp. MYb78 | reverse complement strand
TCCTCTAGCAATATTTTTTGAAAATGTCCCCTTGACTTTTCATAGTTGGTCTTTCTTCACAAAATGAAGAAAGGGCATAACCTTCCACCCGCAATATTTAATTGCTATTTTATTTTACCATTTTCATATGTATTACAGATAAAACAATACAAATTTAACAATCCACTTATAAAAAAAACGAACCATCTCCCAATGATTCGCTCTTACCCTATTACTTTTTCTTCACCGGTATCCAAAGCTCTACTTGTGCAAACTCACTCTTATCTTCGTGGCAACGCTCATCGTACAGTTCAAACTCTGTAACTCCGCAATGTTCATACCCTGAATGCGGGAACCATTCTGAGAATACTGCATTCCAAGTTTGGTGGATAGACGATACCATTTCTTCATGAGGAACTTTCGGCGTTGTAAATACTGCATATGTTGCTGCCGGGAAAGTACGCTTCGCAATTTCATTTGGTACATTTTCAAAGTCTGTAACTTCCATTCCGATAATGTAAGTGAAGTCCCCTGTTTCTAAATTAAAATCAGTACATAATCCAAGCTCTACCCATTGGCTCGTATCTTTACGATTGGGAATTGTTGTCCCAAGATCTTTTTGTAAATATTCTTGCCAAAATACTGGAATGTCTTGATGGTTTTTCCCTTCTTTACTTGTCGTCTTCAATTCATAACCCGCCACTAAAAATTCTGGTTTATTTACAATACGATATTCCATTTGTATGCCCCCTAAATACGGATTTAATTTTCTTTGCTTTACATTCACTCTGTAATACATCGGTGTTTCGATTTCTTGTTTTCGATATTCACTCGGTGTCATTTGAAATAATTTTTTAAAGGCTCTCGTGAACGTTTCGTGAGATTGAAAGCCATGTTCAAACGCGATATCAATAACTTTTTCATCCGTATGAGAAAGTTGATAAGCTGCCCGGGCTAACCTCCTCTTTCGAACATACTCCATTACTGTATCACCTACTAATGCCTGAAATACACGGTGAAAATGCGACTCAGAAAAACCTGCAATGCGAGCTAAATTACGCAGCGTTTGTTTTTCCATTACATCTTCCTCAATATAATCAATTGACCTTTGAATTTGTGTTTCATAGCTTTCCATCTCTGTTCACCCGCCTTATATGTATTATGATAAAAGAGAACGCAATCCAATTCTTGACGTTTTTTACTATAATTCCATAAAAAATTGTAACTTTTTTATATGTATTTCGTTGTTATGTATGAAGGGAGGGAAATTAGTGAAACGCAAACAATCATTAGAAGACATTTATTCAGATCATATGCATGATTTATTTCGCTATCTTCTCTCCCTAACCGGAGATTCTCATTTTGCTGAAGATCTCATGCAGGAAACCTTTTACCGCATGCTCGTCCATATTGATTATTATAAAGGCGAAGAAATTAGGCCGTGGTTATTTACAATAGCCTACAACGCCTTTATCGATTGGTATCGAAAAGAAAAAAAATATAAAACAACTACAGTGGAAGAATTCCATTTACCAAACGTGCCAAGTACAGAACATGAATATTTCGTAAAATTTGAGATCGCCAGTTGGTTAGAAAGTTTATCTTCTATTCCGCTCGAAAGACGAAATGTCCTACTACTACGAGATTACTACGGATTCTCGTATAAAGAAATAGCAGAAATGACCGGTCTCTCATTAGCGAAAGTGAAAATTGAATTACACCGCGGACGGAAAGAAGCGAGAAACATAGAGGAGTGATACAGATGGGATGTGCAGAATTTAAAACACTATGGGAGAAGTACGAAAACGGAACGCTCACACGTGATGAACAAGAAGAATTAGAAAATCATATAGAGACTTGTGAGGAATGTGAAGTGTATTTGGATGAATTGCTTACGAAGAGTGCACCGATCAAGAAAAGACTACCACCACAAAATCTTAATGTCCCATTTTGGAAAATAAAATGGAAACAGCGTTGGCAAACTGTTAGTTTTGTTCTTGCGGTTTGTATAGCAATCTATTTTGCCGATCATTTTTCATCTTCTCTTTACTTCAATAATATGAAAAAGTTAGCTGAAGTAAATGAGATTCCAACACTCGCACTAGAAGCAACAATTCCAAATATTCGTTCCACTGGAGGCAGTACAAAAATCAAACCCTTTTTCCGTACAGAAAATGAAATGAATTTAGTTAAAACTGTCGGCAAAAAAGAAGTTCAATTCGGTACAGTAACAACGAAAAGCTTCTTATCGTCTGTAACTGTTACAAATAAATCTTGGGCAAACAAATTGAATTACTCTAAACTTTCCTTTGTTCATCCGAAAATAAAGCAAGGTGATCATTTGAAAGAACCATCTAAAAAAGTGTGGGATACACTTGCAAAAGTACATGAGGGAACCGTTGCAGAAGTAGCGATATCTTTTGACAAACTTTACACTTTACAAGAATTAGAATCTATTCTATATAGCACATTTGAAGCACAAGAAATGCCACCAACTCCTGTATGGTACGCTTTAGACACAGGACAAGAGAGAATAGATGAGGAAGATTTCATCCTACATGGCGGAGAGGTTATCGGATTTCCAGAACATATAAACCTCCCTGATAGTGAAGCAGAACGACCGAAGACAAAAGAAGATGAAGTAATCGAAATGATGCGCATTCTTTCTGAGCATAAAAAAACTGTAAGTAAAACTACTTGGACTCTTGAAAAAGAGCTGAACTTAGATAAGCGTTATGAGTATGTAAAAGAGAACGGTGTAAAAATATACGGAATTGTTATTACTGGCCCGTCGAAAGAGTTATTAAAATTACAAAACTCCCCGCACGTACGTTATGCGACTCTTGGAGATATTGAGATTTGGAATTGGTTTGATTATTAATAAAAAAGAAGTAGCGCTCTAAAAACGATGCGCTACTTCTTTTTAATTCGAAATCACTTTCACATACATCCCTCTCACCGCCTTTTCATAAGCGACCTCGCTCATCTGTTTTATTTTTTCCGATACGACAGACGATTGAACAACTTCACCTTCACGAAGTAACGGAGGATCAATAAGACGGACTTTATTTTTCTGATACAAATCGTAATCGTCTCTATCTTCTTTTACTTTTACATTCGGATGAACTTTTCTTAATAAAGCATGGACTTCTGAATCATTACATTGCTGCAATTTCGAAATAAGCTCCTCATCTTCAAGAAGAAAATCATCTGCATGAATAATCCTTTTATGAAGAGCTACCTTTAACATTTTCGCTAACATATCATTTCCGTAAATATTCATTGGTTTCATAAAGAAATCGATTACTTCTTTGTAATACGTTTCTGTAAACCACTCTGCCATTTCGATACTTTGAAGGACCATTTTCCCCTCTACTGCGATGACATCCTCTAAAAAACTATGGACTTCTTCTAAAGAAATATACCCATATGTATACATATCTCGTAACGTATAATCTACTCGATCTGCGCATAATTCGGGCGCTGACCTTTCTAGTAATGTCCACTTCGAATCATCTAATAAAATATCTTCATAGTTATAACCATGCTTCACAAGGATCGCTGGAATTTCTGAGTTTTTCACAACAGAACTAAATATCTCTTCATGGTAACTTTCATCTTCATTATCAAAAACGTAATCAATCACGTGGGAAAAAGCAGTATGTGATACGTCATGCAGTAAACTAGCGATCTGTTCTTCTACTGAACCACCTAGTTTTTTAACTAATAACATAACACCAACTGAATGATCAAAGCGCGTTACATTCCATTTCTCGTTCACTAAGTAACTTGCGCCTGCTTGATGAATTCCCTTTAGTCTTTGCATAGACTTACTTGAAATTAATTCTTCTACTACTTGATCCACTTCAAATTCTCCGTATAGTACATCTGATATGATCACTTACAATCCCCCTTTATTTTAATCGAGTCTTATAATCGTATCTCTTTTATGAAATTAGCACCAACATAAACATTTATTGTTATTTGTTTTTATTGAAAAAATAGAGAGCCATCAGCTCTCTATTTCATAACCCCTATTCAAATGTAACTTCTACCTGCACAATCTCCGACCTACTACCAAGTCTAAGCGGGGGTCCCCAAAATCCAAATCCAGAAGAAACAATTGCGTGGAACGCGCCTTTTTGTGCGTATCCCCAGTCTAGCTCGTACATTCTTCTCGTTACAATATGATTGGGCGCCATTTGTCCGCGGTGCGTATGACCGGATAATAATAAATCTACACCTGACGCTGCTGCTTGTTTCAACTCAAATGGCTGGTGATCCATTGCGATAACAGGCATCGATTTATCTACCGTACTCATTAATTGTTCAAAGCTTCGGCGATCTCGCTCTGTTTTATCTCTTCTTCCAACGAGATAAAAGTCATCTTCAATTGTAATTACTTCATCTAAAAGAATACGAATATCAATCTTATCCATCTCTTGTAAAAACTCTGGAACTGCTCTGCCGTAATATTCATGGTTTCCTAATACGCCATATACGCCTAATGGTGCTTTCATTTGTTTCATGATTGGTCCCATATTCTTTTGAATGAACACACCTGGATGATCGTCGATAATATCACCTGGCAGTAAAATAATATCAGGTTCCATCTCATTTACATGACGAACAAGTCTTTTTAAATGCGAAACGCCAGACAGTTTACCGAAATGCATATCAGAAGCCATCGCAATGCGTAAACTTTTACGCCCCTCTACCTTTTTCGGTATGTGCACCTCGTACTTTCTTACTACCGGACTATACGCATTAAATACTCCATACGCAAAGATAAAGATAAATGCAACTATCACAGCCGCCCCTGTCCAAATAATTGCCGCTTCTTTCTCTACTGAAAACTGTAAAAGAAAGACCATAATATCAGCTAATGGCAACAACATAAGCGCATATTGTATGACCGCAAACCAAATCGAACCTATCGTTCGCAGAAATGGCAAAAACTTAAACACTTGCACAAGAATGTACGCATATGAAATAAATGCGACTATGAAAGCATAATATCCCCAAGATTCCCAGCCAAATACCGCATGAAGCCAAACCCATCCGTTCCAGCCGATGTAAAACATAAGTAGTGTGTATATAATTAATATGGTAAATATATTGAGATAACGAAGATTCTTCACAGCCAGCCTCCTTATTGATTTCTTTTATTATAACTTGTTATGCACTTATAACGTACATATTAAGCGCTTCAATCTTCAGAATAAGAACATTGATAAACATATTGTCTTAAAATTTTTAAGAACGGCTGTAATGGACATTTTTGAGTCTTAAGTGTTGGATGAAATTCTATTATCTTTATCCTTCAAAACTCATCTATGCAATTATGCATAACCATCCATTCCGTTTTATTTCCATGTTACGATATAAATGTAATACGACATATATCGACAAAGATAAAAGGAAGTGATTGTATGAAACGTTCTAAAACCTACTTAAAATGTTTAGCATTATCCGCTGTTTTTGCTAGTAGTGCTGTAACTCTTTCAACACCTGCTACTTACGCTCAAACGACGTCACAAGTTGTAACAGATATCGGGCAAAATGCAAAAACACATACGAGCTATAATACATTTAATAATGATCAAGCTGATAATATGACAATGTCTTTAAAGGTAACTTTTATCGATGATCCAAGCGCTGATAAACAGATTGCCGTTATTAATACAACTGGTAGTTTTCTAAAAGCAAATCCTACTATAAGTGATGCACCTATTGATAACTACCCAATCCCTGGCGCTAGTGCAACATTACGTTATCCTTCACAATATGATGTTGCATTTAACCTTCAAGATAACAGCGCTCGTTTCTTTAACGTAGCGCCTACAAATGCTGTAGAAGAAACGACTGTAACATCTAGCGTATCTTATCAACTTGGTGGCTCTGTTAAAGCTTCTGTAACGCCTAATGGCCCTAGCGGTGAAGCTGGTGCAACTGGTCAAGTCACTTGGTCTGACTCTGTAAGCTATAAACAAACTAGTTATAAAACAAATTTAATTGACCAAACAAACAAAAACGTAAAGTGGAACGTATTCTTTAACGGATATAACAATCAAAACTGGGGTATTTACACACGTGACTCCTATCATTCTTTATATGGAAACCAACTTTTCATGTACTCTCGCACATACCTATATGAATCTGATGCAAAAGGTAATTTAATACCGATGGATCAACTTCCAGCATTAACAAATAGCGGTTTCTCTCCTGGTATGATTGCTGTTGTTATCTCTGAAAAAAATACAGATCAATCTAACTTACAAGTCGCTTATACAAAACACGCCGACGATTACCAACTTCGTCCAGGCTACACATTCGGAACTGCAAACTGGGTTGGAAACAACGTAAAAGACGTTGATCAAAAAACATTTAACAAATTATTCACACTAGATTGGAAGAATAAAAAATTGGTAGAGAAAAAATAAAGAAAACCGAACCGCCACTTAGATGACGGTTCGGTTTTTATTTAAATTACAAAATCCTCCGGAATAAACACTTTCACTTCTTTCGGCTGTACGTATACGAAATCACCCGCTTGAATGTTCAGCTGCTTGAACTGTTCTTTCGTAATTTCTGCTTCTAAATATTCATCTGTTCCGTCTCGTTTTAATTCTACATATACGACATTTCCGACTGCGTGAGAATAAGATACTTTTGCCGGGATTGCATCTATGCTTTGTTTCGTACGAGATATTGATAAGTCATGCGGCCTTACGTAGGCTATTCCGTCTACGTTGGAAACGTGCTTATGCTCTGGTGCTTCTAGTTCGACCGATCCTACATTTAGCTTTCCTTTATGAACACGGCCGTGAAATAAATTTACATTTCCTAAAAAGTCATATACAAACGGACTTGCTGGGTTTTCATATACTTCTTCCGGTGTTCCCATTTGTTCAATGCAACCTTCATTCATTACAACGATGCGGTCTGCAACGTCTAACGCCTCTTCTTGATCATGTGTTACAAATACGCTCGTAATTTGAAATTCGTCATGTAATTTTCGGAGCCATCTTCGTAATTCTTTTCTCACCTTTGCATCGAGTGCACCGAACGGTTCATCGAGTAATAAAATTTTCGGTTCGACTGCAAGTGCCCGGGCTAGTGCAATACGTTGACGTTGTCCACCAGATAATTGCGCTGGATAACGTTTAGCAAAGCCATCCATTTTTACGAGCTTTAATAATTCTGTGACCTTTTCTTCTATCGCTTCTGCTGACGGTCTTAAGCTTTTCTTTCTTACTTTTAAACCGAAAGCGACATTCTCAAATACATTCATATGCTTAAAGAGCGCATAGTGCTGAAAGACGAAACCGACTTGCCTGTTTTTCACGTGAATGTCTGTTAAATCTTCTCCATCAAATGAAATAGAGCCTCCATCCGCTTCTTCTAATCCTGCAATAATGCGTAATAACGTCGTTTTCCCAGAACCTGACGGGCCTAATAAGGCAACAAGTTCGCCTTTTGGAATATCCAAATGAATGTCTGTTAGTGCTTGAAATGTACCATATTGCTTTGATACACCTTGAATTTGAATACTCACCGTAATCCCCCTCCTATTGTCGTTTTTCCATTCGCCATTCAATCCAGTTTTTTATAACGAGTGTAAACACTGCAATTAATGACATTAACGTCGCTACTGCAAATGCTGCTGAAAATTGATATTCATTGTACAAAATTTCAATATGGAGCGGCATCGTGTTCGTAATACCGCGCACGTGACCTGATACGACAGAAACGGCTCCAAACTCACCGATAGCACGGGCATTACATAGAATCATGCCGTACAAAAGACCCCATTTTATATTTGGAAGCGTAACGCACCAAAACATTTTCCAGCCACTTGCGCCAAGTGATAAGGCTGCCTCTTCTTCACTTTTCCCTTGTGCCTGCATAATCGGAATTAATTCACGTGCAACGAACGGGAAGGTTACAAAGATTGTTGCGATAATAATGCCTGGTACAGAGAAAATGAGTTTCACTCCATGTTCAAGTAACCATTCGCCAAGAGCACCCCTCGGTGTGAAAAGTAAGACGAATACTAATCCTGCGATAACTGGTGACACAGCAAACGGCAGTTCAATAAGAGA
The DNA here is from genome assembly GCF_002975115.1 of Bacillus sp. MYb78. NCBI lineage: Bacteria > Bacillati > Bacillota > Bacilli > Caryophanales > Bacillaceae > Bacillus > Bacillus sp. MYb78. The sequence goes on along the minus strand of NZ_PCOB01000019.1, from coordinate 89,928 downwards.
GAGTAATACTTGTTTTCCTTTAAACTGAAACTTTGTAATAAGCCACGCGGCCGCTACCCCAAATATCGTATTAAGAGGCACAACGATTAACGCAACGAGAAGCGTTAATCTAATTGCTGAAAATGCTTCTTGATCTGTAATAGCGGCAATGTATACATCCATCCCTCTTTCAAAGGCTTTTAGAAAAATAGTTATGAGTGGCAGTAATAGAAAGAGAGATAAAAATAAAACTGTAATCGTAATTAATATGCCTGGTACAAGCTTAGATTCTTTTTTAGCTGATACGCTTTTTACTATTTTCTTTTCTAATAATGTTGGTTCCATTTTCTCTCCTCCTATTCACTTTTTAGTTCATGCCTTCTACTCCAGCTTTGAATCATATTAATAAGAAGAAGGAAAAGGAGAGAAATAATAAGCATCACGGTCGCTACAGCTGTTGCCCCCGCATAATCATATTGTTCTAGTTTCGTCATAATCATCAGTGGTGCAATTTCTGTTTTCATCGGCATATTACCTGCGATGAAAACGACAGATCCGTATTCTCCTAATGCTCTTGCAAATGCGAGTGAAAAACCGGCAAGAAGAGCGGGAAAGATTTCTGGTAAAATGATTTTCACAAATATTTGTAAGCGGGATGCACCTAAACTCGAAGCCGCTTCTTCTACTTCTTTATCAATATTTTGCAGCACTGGTTGCACCATTCGAACGACAAATGGTAAACCGATAAAAGTAAGCGCAACGATAATTCCGAGTGGTGTAAAAGCTACTTTTATATGAAACAGACTAAATATTTTCCCAATCCATCCATTTTCCGCATAAAGCGTTGTAAGTGTAATACCAGCTACAGCTGTCGGAAGTGCAAACGGTAAATCAATGAGTCCATCTAATAGTCGTTTCCCTGGAAATTTGTAGCGTACGAGCACCCAAGCTATTAATAAACCGAAAATGGCATTTACAATAGCAGCTGCAAATGAAGTTGTAAAACTAACTTGATAGGAATGCAACACACGCTCGTTCGTTATAACCCCAGCGAACTTCTTCCAACCTAACTGTGAAGTTTGAATAAATACGATAGAAAGTGGTATAAGTACGAATAAGCTCATGTACAACATTGTAAATCCAAGCGATAATCCAAACCCTGGTAAAACACGCTTCTTCCTCATCCTCTTTCACCTCATCCCCCTTTAGCAGTACGCATTATTTTTGATAAATTTTATCGAATACGCCGCCGTCATTAAAGTGTTTTTCTTGTGCTTTTTTCCAGCCACCAAATAGTTCATCTACTGTAAATAATTGAACTTTCGGAAATTGGGATGCATATTTTTCTGCTACTTTTTCATTGCGCGGGCGATAAAAGTTTTTCGCCGCAATTTCCTGCCCTTTTTCTGAGTACAAATATTCCAGGTATCCTTCTGCTACTTTTTTCGTTCCTTTTTTATCAACGACTTTATCTACAACCGCTACTGGTGGTTCTGCAAGTACACTAATAGAAGGGGTTACAATTTCAAATTTATCTTTTCCAAGCTCTTTTTGAGATAATAACGCTTCATTTTCCCACGCGATTAATACGTCTCCAATTCCTTTTTCAACAAATGTTGTCGTTGCTCCGCGCGCTCCTGAATCTAATACTTCTACGTTTTTATAAATTTGGCTAACAAACTCTTTCGCCTTATCTTCACTATTATTATATTTTTTCAATGCGTATCCCCACGCCGCTAAATAGTTCCAACGTGCTCCGCCTGATGTTTTTGGGTTTGGTGTAATGACAGACACACCTTTTTTCGTTAAGTCATCCCAGTCTTTAATTCCTTTCGGGTTTCCTTTTCGAACAAGAAATACAATTGTTGACGTGTATGGAGTGGAATTATTCGCAAGTCGCTTCTGCCAATCTTCTGCTAATTGTTTTTTCTTGCTAATGGCATCAATATCATAAGCAAGTGCTAGTGTAACAACGTCTGCTTCTAAGCCATCAATAACAGAGCGCGCTTGACTTCCAGATCCCCCGTGTGATTGTTTTACATTTACTGTTTGCCCATGCTTCTCTTTCCAATACTTCGCAAAATCTTTATTGAAATCTTGATATAACTCCCTCGTTGGATCATAAGAAACATTTAAAAGCTCAACTGTTTTTTTATCTCCACTTCCTTCAGAATTACTAGTGGATGTTGCCGAACCACACCCTGATAAAAGTACAACTGCTGATAATAAAACACCTGTACTTTTCATAAACGCTGTCTTTCCCCACTTTTTCATCGTTAAGCCCCCTTAGTTTATACAATAGAAAAAGGCACACAATATATTCACAAATGTGAACATTGTGCGCCTTCAGTTTATCTGATTAGCTTCTAATGTATTCTATTCGATTTCTTTTCATTTTAATTCTGTAATTCACATGTGTCAACTTGGAATTTGAATTTTCTTATTAAACTAAAATATTGGCATACGTTGAGCCCAATGATTTTTCAAATCAGCAAATTCTTTTGGTAACTTACTATTTTCATTCCATTCTAATTTATATGCATTTACTAACACCGTAGCCATTGATTCACGGTTCATTACTCCATTTTGATTAAAATTACCGTTCTTATCATTTTCAGAGTTCATCAATAATTTCACAAATAAGATATTGCACTCGCCGTAAGCGTTAATCCCTTCTGTTCTATGTATATCTCCTCCTTGTTGGTCATATGAAGCTTTAAATATATGGCACCACAGCTTAATCAATGCACAAAAAAATGAGGCAACCACCTTCAAAGATGGTTGCCTCATTTTTACACTTGCATCGCTTTCTCTCTCAATGCTCTTCTTAACAACTTACCCGTGGTATTCTTCGGCAATTCTATTAAAAACTCAATGCTTTTCGGCACTTTATATTTCGCTAAATGTAACGCACAGTAATGCATCAGTTCTTCTTCTGTTACGTTTGCTTGCTTCAAAACGACGTACGCTCGCACAGCTTCTCCTAAGTTTTCATCAGGAACACCGATTACAACAACTTCCGCTACTGATTCGTGCGTATATAATACTTCTTCTACTTCACGAGGATATACGTTATAACCGCCAACTAAGACGATATCTTTTTTACGATCAACAATATAGAAGTAACCTTCTTCATCCATTTTCGCTAAGTCACCTGTATATAGCCAGCCGTCTTTCAATGTCGCAGCTGTATCTTCTGGTGCATTATAGTATCCTTTCATAACGTTAGGTCCGCGAACGATTAATTCGCCGACTGCGCCGACAGATACTTCTTCCCCAAGTTCATTTACAATTTTATTTTCTACATGCCAAATATTTGTGCCAATTGATCCTGGTTTACGAGGACGATCTAGCGGGTTGAAACAAGTAACTGGTGATGCTTCTGATAAACCGTATCCTTCTGAAACAATAACGTTAAAACGTTTTTCAAAGTTTTGCAGAAGAGCAACAGGCATCGATGCACCACCGGAAATACAAAGGCGAAGCGTCTTCACATCTTCTGCGCTTGCTTCTTCAAATAAATATAAATAATTGTACATCGTCGGTACGCCAGCAAAGATCGTTGGTTCGTACGTACGACAAATACGGAATACTTCTTTCGGACTAAATTTCGGTAGCATTAAAATCGTTGCCCCGTTCACAATCGGTGCATTTACCGCAACTGTTAAACAGAATACATGGAACATCGGCAGTGCCGCAACGACGCGATCGTCAGCAGTAAATTGTAAATAAGACGCAACATCATTCGCATTACTATATAAATTTTTATGTGTGAGCATAGCGCCTTTCGGTTTTCCAGTTGTACCTGAAGTGTATAGGATAACCGCTACATCCTCTTCATCTAGTTCAGGGCCTTCGTATTGTAAATCTCCAGCCCCCACAAAACTAGTAAACGTTTTCATTTTTTCGGTTTCTGTATGGTTAAACTCTGATGAGGTTTCGCATATGATGATGTTTTCTAATGAAGGAAGTCTTGTTGTAAGAGATTGTATAACAGGTAGAAGGACGTCGAGTACGATGATTGTTTTTACATCTCCATTTTGTAAAATGTAATGCATTTCGTCTGCTGTATAAATTGGATTAACTGGAATAACAGTTGCTCCGGCTTTCATTGTTCCGTATAAACCGACCAAAAAATGTGGTGAGTTCCCAACAACTAATGCGACATTGTCCCCTTTTCCAATGCCCATTTCTGCTAAATTGCTAGAAAACCTTGTGACCATTTTGTTTAATTGGTCATATGAGACCGACTGATCCATAAATATATAAGCCGGTTTATCCCCCTTCTTTTTTGCCGTTTCAGCCAAAGATTGAACGAGATTCACAAAAACCCCACCTTTATAAAATTTAGAATATTTAAAAATTCTAAATTAATTATATTAAAAGAAAATTAAAGTGGCAAGTGATATTCTATTAACTGCATATAGACAGATCACCTTCTCTTGGTTTACTTTGGAAAGATAAGGGAATTTTGTTCGCAAGTAATTTATGAAACTAGACCAGAAATCATTTTAGGATAATATGCATTCATCTTTTCTCTAAGTTTATTAAGTTCCTCTTTATTTAAGTTCGTATACTCTCCATACAAATTCAAAACGTCCGCTCCATTTTCATGAAAATACACGGTAACATATAACGTCGGTAACCCTTTATTGTTTTCATCTATTGATAAGACGACATCTGGCGTTTTATTAACAGTGCTGAATGTTTCATTTCTTTTCCATTCCTTATTTTGAAACCTGTCCTGTATATCCTGTATCTTTCGTTTGTTATCTGTATGCGTAAAATATATAACATTATCCCGCGCTGGCTTTCCGATAGATAAAAGGGTACGACTTGAGGAAGTTTCACTGTTACACGCTGCAATCCCAATGACGAATCCGAGCAATATTACAATGTGTATGACCCTTTTCATATCGATCCGCCTCCTTTTCATATATATATTCCTTTATAAGAGGCAGATGTCCTGTAAGTATACATTTTGTGGTAAATGGAATTATATCGACAAAACTATAAAAAGAAAGAGGCTGCCTTTATGGCAGCCTCCCTCATTTTTAGAAGAATAAATGTAAGAAATCTTCTGTTGTAATGTTACCGAAGTAGCGTGCGATATCTACGCCTTCTAAAGCTGCAGTGAATGCATCTTTATCGAACTGAACGCCTGTTAGACGCTCTTCGATATCATGAACATCTAGTGAACCGAAGAAGTCGCCGTAAATTTTACATTCTGTTACTGTTCCTTTTTTCACTTCAAGGCGAACGTCAACTTGTCCAACTGGGAAGCGGTGTGAATGTTGTAAGTTGAACTTCGGTGATTTTCCGTAGTTCCAATCCCAATTTTGGTAACGCTCTTCAGAAAGTTTATGGATTTCTTTCCAATCCTCTTCTGTTAATTCATACGTTGGGATTTCTGTTTCTCCTTCGAAAATTGTTTCTAGAAGAAGTTGTCTAAACTCTTCTGTCGTCATTTCTTCGTTTAGAAACTCTGTAATGTTCGCAACGCGGCTACGGATTGATTTAATACCTTTTGATTGAATCTTATCCATTTTTACTTTTAACGCTGATACGACGTGATCGATTTCAGAGTCAAATAGTAACGTACCGTGGCTGAACATACGACCTTTCGTTGAGAACTGCGCGTTACCTGAAATTTTTCTACCTTCAGCTAAAATGTCGTTACGACCACTTAGTTCTGCATTTACACCTAATTTACTAAGCGCTTTCGTTACAGGCTCTGTGAATTTTTTGAAGTTGCTGAAACTGTCTCCATCATCTTTCGTAATAAAACTGAAGTTTAAGTTTCCTAAATCATGATATACTGCGCCTCCGCCTGATAGACGACGAACGACATGAATACCTTTTTCTTTTACGTAATCTGCATTAATTTCTTCTACTGTGTTTTGATTTTTACCAATGATAATCGAAGGCTCATTAATGTAGAACAGTAAATATGTTTCGTTAATATCTAAATTCTTCACACAATATTCTTCGATCGCTAAGTTTATTCTAGGATCTGTAATTCCTTTATTATCAATAAATAACATCGTATCACCTCATGAGTTCCATACGTAGCCACTATGCGCTAGCGTAATATGGCCACTGAAAATTTGTTTTGCTTCTGTTACTAAATCAGATGGGTTGCCTGTATGCGGTAAGTGCGTTAATAAAAGTTCTTTTACATTCGCATCTTTTGCAATACTTGCTACTTCTGTACTATTCATATGCCCTGCTTTTGCAGCCTCTTGATGTGCATACATATTACACTCACAAATGAAAAGATCAGCATCTTTTGTGAATGGAATGAATTCAGGAATATAACTTGAATCAGCGCTGTATACTACAGCATCATCTCCAGCTGTAATACGCATCGCAAAGCATGTAACAGGATGAACAGTTTTTAAGAACGAAATCGAGAACGGTCCAACTTGAAGTGTTTCTTCTGGATTGTACGCGATTCCTTTCGTATGTGGTTCATGTGTTAAAGAATGGAATCCATTCTCGTCAAACGTATGACCGTATATTGGTAATTCCGGTAGTTGCCTTGTTGTCGCACTCGTAATTAATCTCGCATATTGCAATACCCCAATGTCCGCAACATGATCGTGATGATAGTGTGACAGTACAACTGCATCTATATGAGATGGTGTTATATATTTTTGAAGCTGTGCTAGTACACCACTACCACAGTCTACAAGTAAACGAAAACCATCGTGTTCAAACAAATACCCCGACGTTGCTTCTCCCGCTTCTGGAAAGCCGCCCCAAAAGCCGACAACAGTCATTTTCATATGTATCCATCCTTTCTAAAACCGAGTAGGAATGCAGTTTTTCTCCGTACTTGAGAAAGTTTTTTACTTACATCCTACATTGTTAACTATAATCCATTTCCTAAACTTTTTCATTAATTTTCAATTTTGTTATAAAACAGTTGTTGACTTTTATTTTTTGTACTAATACAATGATAGTAAGAAATGGAAATGGAGGGATTGACATGATCGATCAACCAATGGAGTTTTTCAGAAATTTACCGACGAAAACTTGTGCGCACTGTGGGAAAGAAATTGATGAGCAACACGAAGCATACCATAACAAATGTGACGATTGCGTTCACGAAGAATAGTAGTTTGTGAACATAAAAAAACCTAGCAGACATAGTCTACTAGGCTAATAACATCTTATCCTTCATCGTTGAACCTTTCACCAAGAGCTCCAGTTCAAACTCATACAATTCTTTTTTTCGATAATTTTTCGTATGGATTTTATCCATCATCAGGTCGACAACTTTTCGGGCCATTTCATCAATTGGCTGTTCAATTGTCGTAATACCTGGTTCTGTAATCTGCGATAATATTTGATTATCAAAACCGATAACAGCGAGATCATCTGGAATGCTCCAGTTATGGCGTTTCGCCTCTGAGATAATTCCAGCTGCTACCTCATCGCCTCCTGCCAAAATCGCGGTAGGATTTTTTTTGTCCTTCAATACTTCATGGAATATTCGTTTTCCATCTTCCCAAGAGAAAGCGTTTTCGAGAAAGTCAATCGCTTCTACTTGGCGGCTCTTCTCAGTTATTGCACGTAAAAAGCCCATTTTTCGCTGCTGGCTAACGACTTTGGTTTCGTTACCACGGCAAAAAATAAGATTACGATATCCTTGATCTAACACATGCTTCGCAGCTATGTATGCTCCTTGCGCATGATCAAACTTCACTGTTGGAATATTTGCTTCCTCAATATATTCATTACACAACACGATTGGACCGTGCTGTAAGTATGGCTCTACATCTTCCCACGGATTTTCTAGTGAACATAGAATAATCCCATCTACTTGTTTCGTAGATAATAATTGTAAATACTCCATCTCTTTTTCCGGTAAATATCTTGTTTGACAAATAATCAGTTTATATTTATGTTCAGAAGCAGCAATCTCGATTGCTTCAATAAATCTACTGAAGAAAGGATTTGTAATCCTTGGAACTAGCACCGCAATTGTTTCCGTTTTTTGTTTACGAAGCCTTCTCGCCGCAGAATTAGGAACGAAGCCTAAATGCTTCATTGCTAATTGAACCCTTTTTTTCTTCTCATCTGAAACATATGGATGATTATTAATCACCCTAGAAACCGTTGTCCTTGATAACCCCGCTAATTTCGCCACGTCCTCTATAGTCGACACGAAATTCTCCCCCTTTGCATGAAAACGTTTTCTTAAATTGATTATATAGTATATTATTGGAAACTGCAATATCGGTTGTTATGATTTTACTATATTAATATTATACATAGGAAAAAGTCTGTTAATGCAGGGGCAATATACTACTTTTAGAAATTTACGTTATGTACATTCCTTTTCTTAATACCATATATCCTTTATTCAATATAAAACCCCATCAATACGTCATCTCCATATGATCCATCTTCATACTTTATTTGCTTTCTTTGTCTTCCTTCTTCTACAAAACCCATACGTTTGTACACTTTAATTGCCCGATCATTAACAGAAACTACACCTAAGCAAATTTTCTCTAAACCTTTCTGCCCTTTAGCCCAACTAATAAGAAATTCAATTAATTTCGTGCCGATGCCTTGATTACAATACGCCTCTTTAATCCCCATTCCCATTGTGCCTGCGTGTTGTAACCGTTCTAGTTCATATCGGTTGAAAAGTAAAAAGCCAACTACCTTCCCATCTACTTCATACACGATATAAAGATTACCTTTCTCATTGCTTTTCCGTATCTTTTCTCTTTCTGCATTACTATCATTCGGTAACTTCTTTGGGGATACTATGAAAAATTTTGTAGTAGTTTCCGATAATATAATTTCTTTTCTAATATTCATAATTGCTTCTGCATCAGTCTCTTTTACTAACCGTATCATTGAATCACCTCGTACTTTTTCTTTTTAAAAATAATATTAAAACTATAAAACGTCCAATATGCAATATTACATATTGAGAATCTTTTTACTCTTGATACAATATTCATACATCAAAATAAAAGGAATGTATGGAATGAACCCAATCTTAACAGCTGCAAAACAACTATTACATAAAGAAGAAAAAATTTTATCTACTTTAAAATGTTCACTTACTGGCTATATGATTACGCATAAAGTCCCGTATCCTGGCATGTTACTTGCTACTAATAGAAGACTGCTCTTTTTTAGCCAATATAAAAACACATTCATTGCCGAATTTGATTATGAAAAAATTCTATCCATAGAAACGAAGAGAAGAATCTTTGACAAAAAAATAATATTTTATTATGAAGATGAATATATAACGCTTGGATACATTACAAGTTCGAATGTTGAAGCTTTCATAGACTTACTACAAAGAAACAGCAAGACTAGCACAGGCTTATAATCAGCGAGGATCCCCTCGCTGATTCATTATTTTAACTCCTCCCACTTCGTCCAAACTTCTCTCCCGTTTATACGGTACATATTATCCTCTCTATCCATAAACCCCTGTACAATAAATTCACGTCTAATTGTACAAAAATCATCATGATATTGTTTTATAAATGTATTAATTTCTTTTTCTGTATATTGATTTTCAGCATTTAACTTGCTTATTAAATGCTCCAACAATACTAGTTTTTTCTTCTTTTGACCTGGAATCGATTTTAAACGATCCTCTTTATCGAAAAAGTTACGAATGGTCGTATCGCGGAATTTCATTTCACTTTCAGTCATTTTTTATCCTCCATCACTTTTTTTCTTTATCTTTTCACTTAAAATATCAATAAAGTAATATCCACCCATTAACACATAGTAGAACGTAAGTATTCCAAATGCATCTTTCATACTTGTATATACTTCTTTATCAAACAATATAGGTGAAAGGGCATAAACAAGAAAGATGATTAGCGGATTTACGATAAAATAATAAGTAAGATTGCCTCTCATCATATCAACTCCTCTACCCTATGTTTCTCTGTAAATTGTTGTAATTCCTTTTCTTTCGTTTCTATAGCTTTTAGAAAGATTTATAGATGAACTAAGGAGAAGATGCCCTCTATTAAAAGAAAAAAGCACCAAAAAGGTGCTTTTTTTACGCTTCAACCGATTGATTTTCAGCAACATTTTTAAATTGTCGTTTGTGCATCAAAGTTAAGGAGGCGATTGTTCCAAGTGATAATACAACGATAAAGATCATGAGCATTCCTATGTTTTGCCACATGAAGTTAAAGTCTCCACTCGATACGACTGCTTTCAATCCTGATACAGAGTATGTCATCGGTAACCAAGCATTGAATGGTTGTAAAAACTTCGGAATCAACTCTAGTGGGAATGTTCCAGCACTTGTTGTAAGCTGCATAATTAATGTAATGATGGCGATAAAACGACCTGCATCACCAAAAGCTGTTACTAAACATTGAATTAATGCGATAAACGCTAAACTTGTAATGATACTAAAGAGTATGAAGTATGGAATGCTTTGTACTTCTACACCCAATCCGAACAGTAATATAACATCTGCTACTATCGCTTGAATAATACCGACTGATAGTAACACGCCGAACTTACTAATAAACCAACTAAATCCTGATTTCGGAACGCCAACTGTATCGCGTAATGGGTATACGATAGATAATAATAATGCCCCAACAAATAAACCGAGTGATAAGAAATACGGCGTAAATCCAGTTCCGTAGTTAGGAACTTCCGCCATTTTCTCTGTCTTCACTTTTACAGGACTTGCAAACATATCATACGTTTTATCTGTCCCTTTTACTTCCCCAGTTTTCTCTGCCCCTTCCCCAAGTTTCTCAGCAAGTTCACCTGAACCATCGTTTACTTTCACTAGTCCATCAGTTACTTTTCCTGAGCCGTCTGCTAGTTTATTTACGCCGTCGATTAGCTGGGTCGAGCCCGTTGACATTTTATTTAAGCCACCATTTAAAGTACCTAAGCCAGTTGTTACTTGGCTTGAACCGTCTGCCAACTGCGTTATGCCACCTGTCATTTGGCTTGTTCCTACAGATAATGTACCCAAACCGCCGGTTACTTGGCTTGAGCCATCTACTAATTGATTTACTCCTGCAGATAATTGACCTAATCCTGCTGTCACCTTTCCTGATCCGCTTTGTAATTGCGTTATCCCATCAATTAATTGAACTGATCCATCTTTTAATTTATCGGCACCTATTTTTGCATTATCTAATCCCTCACCAAATCCATAAAACTTACTAACAAATTCATTTTGAGCATTTGTTAGTTTCTCAATACCATCTGCTAGAGTTTTTACTCCTTCTGAATTTGGTAATTTATTTTGCAATCCACTTGTTTTTTGATCTATTTCGCCTTTTAATTGTTTTACTTCTTCATTTAATTTATTTGTTCCACCTGCTACTCCAGTAGCTTTTTGCTGAACTGTCGCTGTGCTTTTTACGGCACTTGTTATGAATGGTTGTAACTGTTCTTGATATTCTTTCGGTAAACTCTCAATTTTCTTTTGTAAATTCGCTACCTCTTGCGCTGCATTTTTGGCATCTCCTGCTGTTGATTGCGTAAGTTCATTTAACTGATTTACATTCTCTCCAGCTCCATCTATTTTCTCATTTACTGCATTCAATATAGAAGGAACTTTCGACTGCATTTCCTCTAATCCTGCAGCAGAATTTTGTACGTTACTATTTAAATCCTGCAATCCCTTTTGAATCGCTTGAGAACCTTTCTCTAATTGACTTTGCCCTTCAACAAGTTTTCCCATACCATTTGATAGATTAGTTGTTCCTGTTTGTAATTCGCCGGATTTACTTACTAGTTTGTTCAAGCCACCAGTCACTTTCTCAGATCCATCACGCAATTCACCCGTTTTGCTATTTAACGTATTTAAACCGCCTGTTACTTTTCCGGAGCCATCTTGCAATTTCCCTATACCCGTCTGCATCTCACCTGTTTTGCTATTTAACGTATTTAAACCATTTGTTACTTTGCCTGATCCATCTACTAATTTATTAGATCCATCTGCTAATTTCTGAACTCCATCCTTCATCTCCCCAGATTTCCCTTGAAGTGTATGAAGGCCATCCGTCACTTTACTTGAACCATCATGCAATTCACTTGATCCGTCATGTAGTTCATTTGCCCCTTCCGCTCCATCTGCTAATCCTTTTGAGACGTCTTTAATAGAATCAAACATTTTCTCTGCATATGTTTTCGTTAACGTGCTTGATACTTCAGTTTTAATCTTTTCAATAGCTGTTCCTCCAATTTGTGAAGATAAGAAGTTTAAGCTTTCGTTTGGAATGTACTCTAAGTTTAATGGCTTTGGATTGTCTTTTAGTAACGTTGTAGCGTTACTTGAGAAGTCATCTGGAATGCGCACTAACATGTAATACTTTCTACCTTCCATTCCTTTCTTTGCTTCTTTTTCACTTACGAACTCCCATTTAAAACTTTTATTATCTTTTAAATTATCAACGAGCCCTTTTCCGACCTCAATTGGTTTCCCATCAAATACTGCGCCTTTATCTAAATTGACTACTGCAACTGGTAAGTCATCTAACTGTTTATACGGATCCCAAAAGGCCCACAAAAACATCCCTGCATATAAAATCGGTACGAATAAGACCGCAATAATTGGAATTAATATTTTTTTACTTTTTATAATTTCCGTGAACTCTTTCCGAAGTAACTGATTCCCTTTCATAATTTCTCCCCCTTTTATAAATGACCAAAATGTTCATATAGTCATTTTCACCCAAACAAAAAGGCTATACTTGTTCATACATATGCCTTATCCCCGAACTTATTACTATGCAACTTTTTCTCATTATGATTATAATTTTTCTATAAACCCTCCTCAAATTAAATATATGACCGTATTGTTCATTTGGTCATTTTTTTATAAAATTAAAAGGATTATCTTAGTTTGACAATCCTTTTAGTAAATAAAGTTCAAATAACTCTGCAATTTTTTCTTTTTCTAGCGGTTCATGATTTTTTTCCCAATCAAAAATAAGCGATACATATAGACGAAGCATAATAAATGCTGTAATTTCTGGATCACATTTGCTAATTTCACCTTTTTCAATCGCAATCTTTAAATACGATTGAATAACAGAAACGATTTCCACATCAACTTGTTGCATAACTTCTTGTACTTCTTTCGTTCCCATATCGCGCTCTTCTTGAATTAATTTAATCATGAGCTGATGTTCTTTTCTAAATTCCAAGATGCTATATAATGCTCTATGTACATTTTCAAAAAATGAAACATCTGAACGAATTGCATTTTCTGCAACTTGCTTCATTTCTGTAATTAAATTAGAAATAATTTCACCAAATAGCTCTTCTTTATTTTTGAAAAAAGTATAAATCGTTCCTTTTCCTACATTCGCTAACTTCGCTACTTGATCCATCGTTGTTGCTTTATAACCGAACGCTGAAAAAGACTTTGTTGCAGCTTCAATAATAGAACGTTTTCGATCTATCGCCACATTGTCACCTCCAAAAATGACCAATTGGATAATATAGTCAATCAGTACATCTTTGATATTACCACACGCTTACATTCTATACAAGTTCTCTTTTTATTATTTCCAGTATAAAAGATTTCAGTCAAGTTATATCATACTGTCCATAGTGTATCAAAAAGTATACTTGTATGGAAAGCTAGAATATATTCATAATAATTGCTGGCTAGATCCCACTAGAAATTTAATAAAATAGACAGTGTTCTTAAAACTAAAAGTTTAAGAACACTGTCTATTATTTTGACATAGAAATTAATATTTTCTCCATTTCTTTCTTAGTTAGCTCATCATCGATTATCTCTTCGTATATCTTTGTATCTCTTGTAAAAATATCATTCACTATGACAACCTGATACTCACTATTCTTTCCTTGTTCTGGTACAAACATTTTGAGCCCTTTTAACTTATCCTCTCCATGAGAAGATTTATTATAGACCATTCCTTTCCCGTCTAAATTATAACTTTCTAGATTCTCTTCTCCAGGCATCATGTAGTGAAGTGGATCCTTATTACCACCTGCATAAATCCTTGATTGGTAAATTGTAAAACCATATTTTCCATTTGTATATTCTGATTTAACAACTAATTCTACATCTCTTCCAAAATATGAGTCAGCCCATTCCCTCTTTAATTCATAACCTTCAGGTATATAAGTCGGCTGCTTAATTTGATACGGTACATGTTCTTTCGCTTCTTCTATAGTATATGTTAAAGACTTCTCCACCCTTTCCGAAAGTGGAACTAATTTCTTCTCAATACTAGCTAATCTTTCTTGATCAGCTTTATTCAAACGTTCACGTTTAAATTCCTTTGTATCTCTATCATAATTCTCAGGTACTTTTTTATTAACCATTGCTTTTTTATGAATTTCTTTAGCTTCTTTAAATAATTGAACATACTGCTCAAATTCTTCTTTTGTAAAATTCTTTTCTGCCAAATACAAAAAATCTGTATCCCTTTTATATGACTTTATTGACATACCCCATTCTCTACTTGCATTCTCTGGTGTACCTAATACTGTTTCTATCGCTTTTTCAAAAGCTGCTTTAGATTGCTTTTTTTCTACAACCTTTTCTTCCTGTCTTTCATCTCCCTCAGTTATCTTTGCATTTAATAAAAATCCGCCTGCTATAGCTGCTATCGCAATAATCCCAAGTAAAGAAAGACGATACGATTTCTTTTGGAATTTTTTAATCATAACGATTCTCCTTTTTAGTGTTCGTTTATTTCTACTTAAATTTGCTAGGCTTGGTACTTGATAGGAATAATGTTCTAAAAGGGTAATAATTGTATGACCGTATGCAATTTGTTCCTCTTTATCTATAAAAGTAAGTGCATATGCATCACATGCCAATTCTTGATCTTCTCGCATACAAAAATAGGCGTACCAAAGAATTGGATTGAACCAATTTAATAGGATTAAACTGTACATAATCCAATTTACAGCTACATCTTTTCTCTTAATATGAGCTAACTCATGGTAAAAGACATATTGTAATTGTTGCTCATTTAATACTTTCATATGTTTTTTTGATAGTAATACTTTTGGGCGAAAGAAACTAAACACAGTTGGACTTGCAATTTTTCCTGCTAAACGTAAGGAAACTGCCTTCTTCACTTTCATAGACTGCTTACAGCGATCAAACACTGTAATGACCTGTTCATCCGTAATATCCGGTTGTTTCTTTATGTACGAATATAACCGTCTATTTGTAAGAAACGTGATGGCTGCTAATATGATTACCCCAGCTAGCCACACATACAAAGCAAGTTTGTATAAAGAAAATGTAGTCTGTTTTTCCGAACTGACTTCTACTTCCGGTTCGCTAGTTTTTGTCACCATTTTAGGATTTGATTCCAATTCCACTTTACGGTCGCTTTCTATGTTCACTATATTCTCAGTAGCCGGCATATTTTTTGGAATAACTTCCGATACACTAGAACTATAGGAAAGTAATGAGTAAATGCTATAAGAGCTATCTGGCGACCATGGTAAAAGGAGTCTTATCATTAATACGATCCACAACATATATTGCCACCGGGGTGTTAATTTATTTCTAAATAGAACTTTTATACATAAAATAAATCCAACTAATATGCTGGCCATAAGTGACGTTTCTATAAGCCAATCAAAAAAATGAGGAAGATATACATTTATAAGCGTGTCTATCATTTTTATCGATCCTTCCTCTTATTCTCCTCTGTCTTCTCATCTAAAATGCGTTTTAATTCATTAATATCTTCTGAAGACAATTTTTCCTCTTTTAAAAAATTAACAAGTAACGGCTTAAACGCTGCACCGCAAAAACGCTTTAGTAAAGATTTCGTTTCCACTTGCAAATAATTATCTTGTGATACTAACGGATAATAAGCATACATTCGCCCTTTATCTTGATGGTAAGAAACGGCTTCCTTTTGTACTAATCGATTAATTAATGTGCGGATTGTTTTCGGTTTCCAGTCCATTGCATCTTCCAGTTCTTCTATAATTTCATTCGCTGTTTGTGGAGAATTCGACCAAAGTACTTTCATAATTTCTAATTCCGCTTCAGATATTTTAGGTAATTGATTTGTCATCGTATGTTTCACTCCTAAGTATTACATTTGTAATCTACAATTAAGATTACAAATGTAATACTTAATTGTCAACCATATTTTAGAAAAATTAATTTCAGCTAAACCTTACTTCACAACAACAAAATTCCTCTTTTTCAAATAATCAAATAAAAAAACAAGAAAATCTTTACAATTAATAGTAATATAGAAAATAGACAAGTTTATCAAAATAGTGGAGGCTTTTTCAGTCATGATGCGTGCGCTTCGTTTAAATATAAAGCAAGCTTTTTGTAATCGTGTTTCTTTAATTATTATGTTCAGTGGATTTGTTCTTATTTGTATTTATCATTATTATTATGTAATTCGTTATTTAGGAGACGCTGCGAATGGACCTATATCGACGGATATTAAATGGATTGGATTTCGCGACAATGAAATGGATGTTTATTTATTATTAATGCCCGTTATTGCTAGTTTCCCCTTTAGTACAAGTTACAATTCGGATAAATCAGATGGTTTTAAACCGTTTGTAAGTAAAGGGATTTCTTTGTTCCCTTATTCAGTAACGAAATATATTGTTACATTCTTTTGTGGCGGATTTCTTTATACATTTCCATTCATCTTATCGTTATTATTTTGCAAATTAACCATTCCAGACGGAGAACCGACTGCTGGTTCAGGCATTATAAATGATAATGGGATGTTTGCAAACTTATATTACGAATCTCCCCTCACTTACATTGCTGTATATATCGGAATTAATTTTTTATTTGCAGGTTTAATGGCCCTTTTAGGACTTGCAGCATCTGCGTGGTCACAAAAGGACTATATGGCGATTCTTTTCCCATTTGCAGTTGCCTCCATTCCTTACGTCCTGCTAAATACGATATTCCCTACAATAGGCGGAGCGCCTTTTCATTTATATGACCCAAAACAACCGTTGCATGGCATGTCTCCGTATATTTTAACGATGCAATGCACTTTCTTCCTCCTCGTTAGCTTAATCATGTATATACAAGGAGTAAAACGTGATAGAAAAAAATATAGAAGAAGGTTGCAAAAAAGAGAGCGGTGTAGAAAAGCGTTTCAAACAATTTCAGACTAAATAATTAAACGAATAAGAGCGTAATTCCCTAAGTTAACATAGAGAATTACGCTCTTATTATCATTACATATAATCATCCTCCCCTTTACGGTGTACCTGCCAATCCCCATAAGATAACGAACACCGCAAAATAAATTGCTTTAATACCTACCACTGAACATAATAAAATAATTGCATATTTACTTAATTCTCTTCTTGCACCTATTAAAGTAAAAATAACCGCCAAACTAAATGTTATATAAGAAGCTGCTGTATTAATTAAGTTATACGTAATATCTAGATTGCTTGTAAGTCCTGTTATATCAGCTACAAACTGAAGCATGACGATCGTACTAAAAAAAATTGCAAGCTGATTCATTAACTTTCCATTTATTTGTAACTGCATTGTTGTCCCCCTTAAAAAACTAAATATTCAATTAATTTTATCATTAGATTACAAAAAAAGGAATCATCTCTTTATACTATTCTATAACAATGAAAAAAAAAGAACGCTTAGTCACCTAAGCGTTCCTTTCTTTAAGAAGCTTTCTTCAAATCAATTTGAGCAAGTACTGGGTCATGGTCGCTTACACGTCCGTGCTCTTTCATTATGTTTGAGTTTAAGTGCACTGGATCTACAATTGTGTGCGGTGCGATGTTGTTTGTTACTAAAATATGATCTAACACTTGTGCATTTCCTTCGTGAATGTAAGTGTAACGATTCTCTTTCGGCACTGTGTTTAACATATCTTTTAAGATTGTTCCCTCTAGTGCTTTTAGTGGTTTAGAGAACTCGAAATCGTTCATATCACCTAACACGACAACTGGTGCATTCGTATTCTTTTCCTGAATTCCTTGCACGAAATGATTTACTTCTTGTGCTAACTGAATTCGTTTGTCTTCACTTTTTAATACGAGCGGCTGCACTTTTCCAAATGGCGTTGCATCTCCTAGTTTTGAGTTTAAGTGATTTGCAACGACAACAATGTTTTGTCCTTGGAACGTAAATTCTGCCGCTAACGGTTTACGGGTACTTTCAAATAATGGATTTTCGTCTCCAATACGAACAACATTTTTATCAAGTAACTTTGGTACCGTCGCTAATTTCACGCGTGATGGATTATAGAAGAAGCCGACGCGAATATTCGCTCCTGGTGCTCCTCCGTCTTGATTATTGTTTGGAGCGATTTCTACATACTCATACTTCGGTCCACGAATTTCTAGGACTGCATCAATGATACGTTTTGCGCTTAATGACGCATCTGTTGTACCGTCATTAATTGATCCGTTATTATCTTGCATTTCCTCTACACCGATAATATCTGGCATTTTTAAGTTGTATTTAATAGAATACGCTAACGCTTTTACCTTTTCATCTGTTGTTTCTTTTTTATTCGCTGAGAAGTTTTCAATGTTATATGTAGCAACCGTTAACTTATCAAGACGTGGCTGAATATTTGCGCCTACTTGCTTAAATCCACCATCCACTACAGCTGGCAGTTCTGTTATTGGCGAAATACGGAAAGAACCGTAATCATATCCTACTACCCCTGTTATATCTCCAGTAAAAGTATCTCCTACTTTTGCTACATAATCGCGAGGTACTTTTACAGAAAGACGCTCTGGGTTTAATTGATTTTCATCTAATAGAGGTGTCCCATATTGTGTTACTATTTTATCTCCACCATTTTTTACTGTTACATATAAATTCCCGTTTTTCTGAGGTGTAATAATTTTTGGTGTTGGCATCGTAACACGCATACCTTCTATACTTTCATAGAAGTCGATTGCATCTTCATTTGGATCAAATAAACCAAATGCATCATTATCAATAATCTGGTCCGGGATTTTCACACCGTTTTCTCCAAGTACAATCGGTGCTGGTAAAGTTTGATTTTTTGCGATTACAGCAACGCGACTCGCCTTAATTTCTGTCGTCGTTAAGTCTGTTTCAAATCGCTCTGCATATCCTGGTCCAACATATTCTTCTACTACTCCATCAACTTGAATAAGATCTCCTACTGCTACATTCGCATCTTTTTTATATACGTAAATACCTTCTGAAGTAGCTGGATCATTATCCGGCTGATTATCTTCTATATAAAAGCCGTTTTTATCAAGCGCTGTGACAACGCCTTCCACATTGTTTACTTTCTTCCCGTTGTAAGGAGAAATATGTGATTTTCCTTGAATGTCATGAATACGAACTGGTTCATTATTTACGATAATAAATGAAAATGTCGAAATTGCTGAAGAAGTAAGCTCTTCTTTTTCCGCGATTGCTTTCACTACACTATTTTCATTCATTACAATTTGTCCATTATAACGAACACTTTTATTAGTAGGATTAGAGCCATCTAACGTATAGTAGATTGTTGCGCCTTCTGTATTCGTCGTTAATGTTACCGCTGTTCCTTTAGCAACTTCTCCGCCGTTCGGTGAAGCTACCACATCGCTAACACGGTTTTGTCCTTCACCTTGAAACTTATAAGCTGTTACTGATTTTAGACCTGGGTTACTAAAATATAATTCAAGAGTCCCAGTCAAACTAACCTTCTTCCCGATATTTTCAGGGTGATCTTTTACATTCACTGCCGTTCTCACATCACCTTTTGGCAACTGAATGGGCATGATTTTGTCTGGATTCGTTTCGTTTGGCGAATCTGCAATTGCTACGTTTGTATCATCAAACTTAGCTGGATCCTTCGTATATTTAGAAGAACTTTGCGTATATCCAACAATATATCCTTCCACAATCCCCTTCGTTTTCCCTTGCTGCTTAAATACTTGAATTGCTTTTTCTACTGACATAGAAGCAGTTTCTTCTGCTTGCGCTAAAGTTCCAGTAAATGAAAGCAATAGCAAGAATGATAAAAAGACGCTTAATAATTTCTTCACAGCCATTTTCCTCTCCCTATTTCATATTTTCTCAGCATTTCTATCATAACAAATGATTCGTTATATAGAACTATATTTCGACAAATTTTACAAAAGATTTATTTAATTTACAAGCTTTCAAACTATAATACAAAATAATAATTTTACACCTTCTACAAATACACTCTATAATGTTAGAGAGAGAAAACAGAAAATATCGATATTTGATTGGCATGTAAAATGGATTCATTTGAATAGGAGTGATTGGATGGAAGTGCAAACAGAAACATACCGCGCAGCTATGAATGGAACATTAGAACGTCATTTTTCAGATATGATTGCTGTTATACCAACTAGAATTACAATTGAGCAGTTAAAACACCGACTAGAAATTATCGCTACTAAAGTTGATGAGTTAAAAATTGTTTATAGTGATGAGACAAGCCTTATTGTTGAATTACATATGGGTGAAACAGTCATACCGTATGAACTGCATATTGATGAGGCGAACGACCCAGAAGAATATAAAATGTACAATAGACAAGATTCTACAATTGTAGATCGTAATTTTGAAGATGTGGCTTTCGGCACTGAAATTTTCACTCGTACGCTATTTGTAGGCGATGTACTGGACTGCTTTTTCCAGCAGTTACAGTTTTTATGGAATCTCGCCCCAGATTTGTTATTTGTAATCGATTCAAGTGCAGCAATGAAAGTGATATCTAGAAGCTATATTGAATATCACGTTGAAAATGAATTATTACCTGACATTCCTGACTTGTACGTTATTCATTCTGTTTATGAAGACGATAAAGATGATGAGCCTACGCAATATTGGTTTCATACACATGGTCTTTTAAGAGCAGGCGTAACTGAAATAGAGTTAATTATTCCAAATCGCATTTCTTCCTACTACGGCATTGGCGATCTCTTTCAAACATTTGCTAATAATGCCGTTGAGAATGGACAAGTCCCTATGAATGAGCCTATCGTTATCGCGCATAGTCAGCAAGGTTCTATACATACAGTCGCTGTTCCGTGGGAAAAAGGATTATCTTATATAGGGCATAAAACGAGTATGGACCAATTATCTTCAATCGAGGATGAAGAAGTGAAACTACAACCAATAGATGCACAAAATACATTCTTAGGCGGAATGGATGCCCGAGATGAATACCATCAATCTCCATCCGTTCTCTTATTCAAATTTAATACTTCAGAAGAATATATTGAAAATTTTTTCAAAGAACACGAGGAAGCTACAGGGCTCATGTTCTATAAAACAAATAGTGAAACGGCTCGTATGGCTTACAATGCGAAAAATACTTTCGGCTATTTCAGCAACATTTTTCATATTGAACAATCAAATGAAGATTTTCGTTTCCTTGCTAAGTTTGGTGTCTCCTACGAAGAAGGAAAAAGTGAACATATGTGGTTTGAAATGCAAAACATTACGGAAGATTTCATTCAAGGAATACTCATTAATGAACCATATTTTATAAAAGATATGAGTGAAGGAAATAGTTATCATTTAGATTTTGATAACTTAACAGAGTGGGTTATTTATGCAGGAGATGCCGTTATAAAGCCAAATAACTTATATATGTTTATTGGCGAATAAGTATTTTATATAATAAACGAAACGCCTTCAATATAATTGAAGGCGTTTCGTTTATTGTGCGATTAATTCAGCATCTATTACTTTCTCCAAATGAGATAATACACGCTTTGCAGCTTCCTCACCTTGATTAATACAATCTGGAAGTCCAGCACCAGCATAGGAGCTACCTGCCAAGTATATACCTGGCAACTCTTTCTCCATAAATGTTGTGAGCTTTTTCATTCGCTCGTTATGGCCTACAGTATATTGAGGCATCGCTTCTTTCCAGCGACTTACGATTGTAAACTCTGGATCCTCTGTAATATCCATCGTCTTTCGTAAATCTTCTAGTACGAGCTGAACGAGTTCTTCTTCAGTTTGTTCTACAACAGCTTCATCACCAGCACGTCCAACGTAACAGCGAAGGAGTGTTTTTCCTTCTGGCGTTGTATGTGGCCATTTTTTATGCGTCCACGTACATGCTGTAATCGTGTAATCGCTATTTCGTGATACGACAAATCCTGTACCATTAATATCGCGCTGGATTGCAGATTTTGGGAAAGCAAGTGCGACATTGGCAACGGATGTGGATGGAATATTACGGAAGAAACGAAACTGCTTGTACTGAGCAAACATGGACGGCAATACTTTATGCGAAGTTGCCACTACGATGGCGTCCGCTTCTATTTCTTTTCCGTTACTAAGAGTAATCGTATAACCATCACCCTGTTTTGCAATTTTTTCAATGCGAGTTCCCTTTATTATCGTACCTTCATGCATCTTTGCTTCGAGAGATTTTACGATAGATTCTAAACCTGTTTTCACTGTTTGGAACATTCCCTTTTTCGGTTCAGCTTTCTCTTCTTTCGGAGCGAGCGTACGCATACCGAGTGAAATACTGCGATGTTTCTGCTCAATTTGATACATTTGCGGGAATGTTGACATTAAGCTCATTTCATCAATATCCCCTGCATAAATACCCGATAGTAACGGTTCTATTAAGTTTTCAACCACTTCATTTCCAAGACGATGCCTAAAAAATTGTCCGAGTGATTGGTCAGATACTGGCTTTGACCTCGGCATTAATAGATCAAAGCCAGCTCTTAGTTTACCAATCGGGGAGAACAGCCCGGAAAATAGAAACGGCGTAATTTGCGTTGGAATTCCCATCATTGATCCATTCGGCATTTTATGTAACCGATTGTTTACAAGGATAAATGATTGACCGGCTTGATTATTTACAAGTTCATCGCCGAGACCTAATTCTTTCACTAATCTAGCTACACTTTCTTTTCGTGCTAAGAAAGAATCCGGTCCGCGCTCAATTGTAAATCCATCTTTTCGAACGGTTTGAATTTTTCCGCCTAGTTTACCCGATGCTTCTATAAGTAATGTATCAATCGGCAAGTTTTTTTCATGAATATTTTTTTGTAAGTTATACATTGCTGTTAATCCAGTGATGCCTCCGCCGACGATCACAACTTTTTTCCTCAAGCAGGCTCCCCCTTTCTTCTTACAGTACAGATTCTTTTTTCTTTAATACAACATCTGTTAAACAATCAATAAATGCGTCCGATGCATTTGGCATTTCTGGACGATAATATTTCGCACCAATTTCATCCGTTACAACTTTACACTCAAAGTCGTTGTCATATAAAACTTCTAAATGTTCCGCAACAAATCCAACTGGTGCATATACGAATGAAGTATAACCGTGCTTTTCATTTAGTTCTCTCGTTAAATCTTGTACATCTGGACCAATCCAAGGATCTGGTGTGTTTCCTGCACTTTGCCAGCCTACTGCATAGTTTGCTACTTCAGCTCCGCGCGCGATATAGTCCGCTGTTTCATTTAATTGATCTGGATATGGATCGCCCATTCCAATAATTTTCTCTGGTAAGCTATGTGCAGATACGATTAATACTGCTTTTTCACGCTCTGCATCTGACATACCGTTATATATAACTTTCACTGCATCGACCCAGTACTGGATGAATTTCGGCTCTTTATACCAGCTATCAATACCGTGAATTGTTAAGTTTCCAAGTTTCTCAGCTTCTTCTTGTGCTCGTCCAACGTATGATTTCACGCTAAAAGTAGAATAGTGAGGTGCAAGAACAAGTGCGATTGCATCTTGTATTCCGTCGTTATGCATATCTTTCACCGCATCTTCAATAAACGGTTCAATATGTTTTAAGCCAAGATACATATGGTACTCTACTTCATCTTGTACTTCATTTAAACGCTTCTCTAACTTCTTAGCTTGCTCTAATGTAATAGTAGCTAAAGGAGAAATACCACCAATTGCACGGTAACGCTCTGTTAAATCTTCCAGCATTTCAGGACTTGGCTTTCTTCCTCTGCGAATATGTGTATAGTAACGTTCAATATCTTCTTCTTTATATGGCGTTCCGTATGCCATCACAAGCAAACCAATTTTCTTTTTCATACAGCAATTCTCCTTTACTTCGCTAACTGCCCTTTAGAGTATTCATGAATAAATGTAGTTAAACGTTTTAATGTATCCGGATTTACTTCTGGGAATACACCGTGACCTAAGTTAAAGATATAACCCGGCTGTTTCATCCCTTGATCTAAAATACCTTTTACATGTTCTTCAATAACAGACCATGGTGCAAGTAAGAATGAAGGGTCCATATTACCTTGTACCGCCTTATGAACGCCACGTGCACGTGCTTCTTCAATCGGTAAGCGCCAGTCTAAGCCGACTACATCAAGCGGTAAGTCGTGCCACTCATTCACTAAGTGTGCAGCTCCTACGCCGTGCATAATCATCGGTACACCCATCTTACGAACTTCTGCAAAAATACGCTCCATTGCTGGTTTAATAAATACGCGATAATCTGCTACATTTACTGTTCCAACCCAAGAATCGAAAATTTGAACTGCTTTTGCTCCTGCGTTAATTTGCGCTTTTAAATATGTAATAACCATATCTGCTAGTTTATCCATTAAAGCGAACCAAGCTTTTGGCTCTGCATACATGAACGCTTTCGTATTATGGTAGTTACGAGATGGACCGCCTTCAATCATATAGCTCGCTAATGTAAATGGAGCTCCTGAAAAACCGATTAACGGTACGTCTAACATTTCTGTCGTTAATAAACGAATTGTATCTAGTATGTACGGTACGTCATCTTCTGGATTGATTTCCCCTAGTTTTTCTACGTCTTGTAAAGAACGGATTGGATTATCGATAACTGGGCCAATACCTGATTTAATTTCTACGTCCACACCAATTGCAGGTAGTGGTGACATAATATCTTTATAAAGAATTGCTGCGTCTACGTTATATTGATCAACCGGCAATTTTGTAACGTAAGCACATAACTCTGGATTGTGTGTAATTTCAAATAAAGAATACTTTTCTTTAATCTTTCTATATTCCGGCTGTGAACGACCTGCTTGACGCATATACCATGCTGGTACATAATCGGTACGTTCCCCCCTACATGCTTTTAAAAATGTCTCATTTATAGTTCTTACCAAGACCGTTGCTCCCTTCCTTACCAATGCTTCGAATACGCTCGATATTTATCTTTTTTTACTATACAGCTTGTAAAAACAAAATGCATAATATTATGTACGTTGTTCATTAAATTGACACAAACATTCTTAAAAACGCTTACTATTTTCACAACATTCTTATTATAACACAGAGAAAAACTATGGTTTAGCTACTTTTGACTTTTCTCCTTCGCGATTCGTTTGTGTATTATATGGTACAACGTAAAAGCTCGGTTTTGAAAATATGTTAACGAACTTTTCCTCATATTCTCCAGCACCGTTTACAGTGCTAACATGCGTATGAATTCCATTCTCCACTCTATAGATTCGGTACATAATTCTGTTATCTGGAAGTGGCGTCCAGCTTAATTTTGCTTTAAATAAACCGAAAGGACTAAATGATAGTTTCATTTTTACATCTTCAATTCTTCGCAGCCGAATCGGAGCACCGATTGTTTCCACACCTTCAGGCTTCATAAACTTCTCTTTATGTTCTACATTAGCCTTCGTTAAAATTTTCTTAAATAATTTTGTCGCAGATGCACTTTCTCCTTGCAACTGATGCTCCTTATCCGTGCGGTCATAACCAATCCAAACAGCGCCTACTAAGTTCGGTGTATAGCCGACGAACCACATATCTCTTGCTCCCTTATCGTCATTTGGCAATGAAGTTGTACCCGTTTTTCCAGCTAACGCACCGTTATATACACCAACTCTCGCTGTTCCTTCCTTCACAACTCCTTCTAACATTTTCGTCATATACCATGCTGTCTGCTTCGAAAAGATTTTCGTCTCTACTTTTGGAGATTCCCCAATGACTGCACCGTGTCTGTTTAATACTTTATCAATAACGTGCGGCTCGATAATATTTCCATTTGCTAAAAATGAACGATACATTTTTACAAGATCAAATGTTGAAACGCCATTTTTCAATCCGCCAAGCGCTGTACTTAAACCAGCATCTGCAATATGAACATTCCCTTTTTCTAAATATTGCTTTCCTTCTTCTACCCCTAACTCATTTAATAAAGAAACTGCCGGTACATTTGCCGACTCTAAAATCGCATCATACATCGTCATTTCTTTTGAATACTCATGATTATAATTTCGAGGTTCATACCCTTCAAAAGAATTTCTTTCATTTGTTAATAAAGAATACGGATTATACTTTTTCGTTTCTAGTGCTGGTGCATAAACGATAAGTGGTTTTAAAACAGATCCGGGCTGCCTTTTGGCAAAAACACGATTAAATCCTCTCGGGACGTACTTTCTTCCCCCAATCGCCGCTTTAATCCCTCCCGTACGATTATCCATTAATAAGAACGCACCTTGCGCCCCTTCTTCTTTCCCAGGAAAATTCCTTGCATCTTGAAACTGGTTATATGCTACCTTTTGAATCTTTTCATCCATAGGTACGACAAACGTATATCCTCCGCGAAGTACTTCTTGATGAGACAATCCGTATAAACGAGCGGCTTCATCTATGACCATATCAATATACGGCATATATGCAAGCTCATTCTCATCTAAATTTTTATATAGAGCAATTGTCTTCCCTTGATAACGAACGCTTTCTTCTGCAGTCAAATAGCCTTGTTTATGCATAAGTGACAACACTAGATCGCGGCGTTCCTTACTCTTCTCTGCAGAGTAGTACGGTGAATATCCGTTTGGTGACTTCGGAAGGCCTGCAAGCATTGCCCCTTCCTCTACTGTTAAATCCTCAACATTTTTATTAAAATACAACTTTGCTGCCGCTTGAATACCGTAAGCCCCATGACCAAAATAAATATGATTCATATACATTTCAAGAATTTGTTGCTTCGTATATTTTTGCTCTAATTGAAGAGAAATTGCGACTTCCTTCAATTTGCGCGTAAATGTTTTTTCACGAGTTAAAAAGACATTTTTAGCGAGTTGCTGCGTAATAGTACTACCGCCCTCTACCTTTTCTCTAGCTAACGTATCTTTATACAGAGCACGGAATATAGACGGATAATCAATTCCTTGATGCTCATAAAAACGAGAATCTTCCACCGCAACAAACGCTTGCTGCACATACTTCGGAATTTGCTCGACTGGTACGAGTTCCCTATTTTCTACGTATAATTTCGTAATTTCTTTTCCTTTCTGGTCAACAATACGTGATGAAGAGTGGAAAACGAGCTGCTTTTCATCCATCATATAGCCACCAGCTAACACGATAAGTTTATAGAGTACAATTGCTACTACAAACGTTGCGACGCCGCCTAATAAAGTCCACTTTACTTTCTTCATACATCGTCCTTCTTTCCAAATGATGGTACATTTATTATTTGAAAAAGAAGTATCTTTATGTATATAATCTTCGAAGTTTTTTAAGAGAGTTGATATAATAGAAACAAACTATTAAGGGGGCATTAAAATGAAGGCGATTATTTCATACGAAACACCTCTAGAACAATCACATTTCACTGCAAAAAATGATGAAAAAAATATGTTTTATAAAGAAAATACAGAAGAATCTGTAGAAGGCTCACTTCAGTATGACGTACTAGATGCTGTCGGTGAATTTAAAGGACAATCTGGCTATATCGTTTGTAACAACATTTCTGTCACAGACGAAGGTCGCCCAGTATTTGAAAACCGCTTTAAAAACCGCGCAGGCCTTATTGAAAACGAACCAGGATTCCAAGCGATCCGTGTTTTACGCCCATTAAGTAACGATACATATGTCATCTTAACGATGTGGGAAACAGAGCAAAACTTTAAAGACTGGACAGAATCACGTTCATTCGAAAATGCTCATAAAAAACGTCCCACACAAGCAGAAGGACAAGCTCCAGCGCATCCACATGCGGAACAGCAAAAGAGTATTTTCTCTCGTCCTTCTTTTGTGACTACTTTTGATGTGTTAGTTTAATTAAAAAGTAATACAACACTAGCAGAACGTGAAATTATATTAACGATTTTTCGAATATATCTATCACATCTTTGAATATATCAACGATTTTTCGAATATATCTATCACATCTTGAAATATATCAACGATTCGACTAAAGATATCCATTTAATAACAAAAAGGAAACACCATTACACACCGGTGTTTCCTTTTTCTTTGTACCAATTATATATACTAAGTGAATCTTTTTTTCTCATATGCTTTACTTCATAACCGCGCCCGGCTACCGCTACAAGAGTTGTACATAATTCATCTTTTCTTTGAAAATACGATTGATCATAACCTACTACTTGAACATGTCTTCTTCGCATTATTCCTGTATATTTCGAAAAATTACGATATACAACCGTTAGTTGATTTTCTCTTAATTCATAACCGCCACTTTTATATCTAGCATACGCAAGTAACGAAAACACGATAAATAACGGTAAAATAACAAACAACGCAATATATTGTTTAAAATATATACTCACGCTGGCAATTAGAACTGTGAGTATGATACTTATTGACCAGCCCATAATGAAATAACGATGCAACGCTGTTTTTGGTAAGTGAACGATCTCCGCTTCGATTTCATAAGGTAACTCTAAATATGTGAGCAGGTGCTGTACATCTTTTTTCTTCATAAATGGATGCAACATTACTTCGTTACTTGCTGCTCCAATACTTTGAATTGCTTCCACTTCAACAGCACAATAACCAAACGGCTGGCGAAGCATACCTTCTTTTACAGTAATCGCTTGAATGCGGTGCAATTTTAAGACAAACTCTTTCTTTTCAAATAATCCTTGAACGATACGAATCTCTTCCCCTTTTCGCTCAATTTTAAAGTTTGCATATTTCAACACATATCCAGCCGTGGAAATAATCCATGAAATTACCATTAAAATTAATGCAATTACAATTAGTTTATAAACACCGTTTCCCATCACATACGCTTCTACTTTACTTGTGAATCCTTCAGGAAGAACAAAATCAAACTTTGTGTAAAGAAGTACTAGTCCAGAGAACACTAGTCCGAACCGACCAGATGTAATCGCTGCGGCTAAAACCTCTTTCGTTGTTAACTGATAAACCGTCTTGCTTTCTTCCTCTTCTATTTCTTCTTTTACAGTAGTTTCTTTCTTATGTAATAAAGAGATTAAATGTTTTGCCTCGTCTTCTTTAATACCAGCCAACATCACTTCTGGCTCACTACTGCCGCCTGCTACTTCTATATTTAGCTTCATAAGTCCGAGCATTTGATAAATGGCGTTAGAAGATGTACTAATATTTTGTACACGCTCTTTATTTAAATAGCTTTCCTTCTTTACAAAAACACCGTGCTTTATATGTAAAATATTATTCTCAATCCAGTACACTTTAAAATACCATTTAATTGCTGAAAAAATAGCCATGATGAATAAAACAACCAGAAGGAAAAGATAAAATAAATACCAAGGTTCCACTTGTTCATCAGGTTTAAATAAAACAAGAATAATAAGTGGCAACAAACTCGCAACCCTAATACCTAACAATATCGTGATCGGATGTTGCCTCCTATACATCCTCATCACTCACTTTCGCAAGTTCTCCAATTTGTCTTTTCAGCTGTTCTGCTTCTTCTTTCGTTAAACCTGGGATACTATGAGAAGTTGCGGCTGTTGAAATGTGTAATTCTGCTAAATTATACTTTCTCATAATCGGCCCTTGCTCAATCGTTACGTGCTGCACACGGATCATCGGAATAAGTACGCGTTCTACAACGAACATTCCCTTTTGAATCTCAATCTCTTCTTCATTTAATCTGTAACTATAATAGCGCTGACGTAAATTTGGAAACACAAAATAATCAAGTGGAATAAATGTAATGGCTCCTGTTACTAATAGTCCAAACAACCACCCCCACCAATTAAAGTTAATCATGAAAAAGAAATATGCAATTACGACTGTTAGTATAACTGCCGCCCCAATTAAAGCGTGCATCCTCCACACTTTCAGCATATTAGAATGAATCTCCCTTTCTAACGGCTGCATCTCATCACTCCAATTCTATGAATTTATTACTTATATATTATCAAAAAATAAGGTTTTATATACAATTTTGTAAATTTATAGTCAAATAAAAATAGTTGAATCAAAAGCATGTTAAAAAACATACCTCAGTTTTTAAAATTACATATTATAAATATGAATTATATTGAACCAAATAAACCCTGCATGATTCATGCAAGGTTTATCGTTTTATACACAATATATTTCATTATTGTTGAGATATACTAGCATCGCTTTCAATTCGCTTTTCTTTTTGGCTCAGTTTTTTATCTTTAGATTTTTTTAATGTTAAAGTCATGCCAATAAAAATAAAAAGAATTCCTGTTATTTGCATTAAAGTTGGACGGAATCCAGTAAGTACAGTATCTAATAATATTGCCACTGCCGGATCTAAAAAAACTAATATTGAGATTGTTTTTGTAGATAAATGGCGTAAACTATCAAAAAACAGATAATACACTATCCCTGTGTGAATAAAACCAGTAGCTATAATATATGTCCAATTACTTTGAGTGAGGCCACTAAAAGCATCTAAATCTATAAATGGTATTAAAAGAAATATCCCCAAGAATGTTTGTAAAAATGTCATTGCATACGCACTCATTTTGTTAATCCCTTTACCAAATAAAGTTGTAAATGCATAAAAGAGAGCTGCAAGAAATCCCCATATCATACCTGAAGACATTAATGAACCGAAAGAGAAGCTTCCATCGATACCAGCAATTAATAAAGCTCCCACAAAACACACAACTATTGAAATGATAGATATTAATGTTAATTTTTCTTTAAAGACGATACTTCCAATTAACAGTACAATTACTGGTGCAAGATGATAAACTGAGATAGCAATTGTAACTGACATATTTTCAAAGGCTTTAAATAAGAAAACCCAATTAAATACTAAGAAAAAGCCACATATTAAAACTTGAATAACTTCTTTTCGTTCCCATTTATCTTGTTTATATTGCCCTGTAAGCAACCAGCATACACTTAAAAATATTGTCGCAAAAATACACCTTACAAACACTAATTCAAACGAAGGTAAGTTTGTTTGAACAGAAAAAAATCCAACTGATCCAAAGATAACCATTGATGCTATCATCTTTAAGGCCGGTACCGTTTTCTCTTGCTTAAAACTTTTTTGAAGCAAATTAATCCCCCTCCAATAAAAACTCGGTTTATAGTGAGAAAAACACCAGCCTAAAAAAGGACAGGTGCTTTTCCTCAAAAACACTCAATTATAAATTTTTCCCTGCAGTCCAACCACCATCAATTACAAAATTAGAACCAGTAATAAAGCGGGCCTGATCAGAAATCAAGTACTCAATACATGAAACAATATCCTGCGGCAATCCCCAAGTATCTAAAGATTGATTACTTTTTATCATAGACATCAAGGCTTTATTACTAAAGTATTCTTCTGTAAGTTCAGTTCTAATAACACCGGGAGAAATGCTATTTACTCTTATATTTTGCTTCCCAAATTCCATAGCCATCTGTTTAGTCAATCCGATTAAGGCATGCTTTGATGCCACATAAGCAGCTCGCTCTGGTTCAGCCATTAATCCAGAAACCGATGCTATATTCACAATACAACCTTTTATTTTCGATTCACACCATCGCTTAGCTACTTCCCTAGAAAGGATAAATGGGGCTACTAAATTTACATCAATTACTTTTTTAAACATATCATCGGATAAATGTAAAACAGGTGTTATCTCTCGAATACCAGCTGCATTTATTAATATATCAGGAGAAAGCTTTTCTAAATCTAATTGAGTAAAAAGATTATGAATCGCTTCGCTATTACTTAAATCAATTTGCACTACTTTCAAAGGCATATCTGTTTTCATATAATCTATTAAGTTATTATTATTAATATCAAGAGCTATTACATGAAATGATTTTTCTAAAAAGTATTTTATACAAGCATGACCTATACCGCTATTGGCTCCAGAAATCATAATTATTTTATTCTCTCTCATTTTGTCTCCTTATAAGAAAATGTTACTAATAAAATATCACGAAAAGCCTCCGTACTACATTCTGTTCCAAGTGGCGTTACGGCATGGAAGACCTTTTGTCCAAATACTAAAGTTTCTAACGGCTCCTTCAAACTTATAAACTGATTAATTTCCCGAGGAGAATTAGCTATTAAATTATCTCCGCCGATAGCTGTATTACTTAAATTCATAAGGTGTAAAAACACTACTGGTTCATCATCTTTATGTAACCAAATAGGTGAACTAAAAGATGGTCTTTCTTTAGTAGCTTTATATCTTACTTGATGTAAGCCTATAATTAAATCTTTACTTTTATCTATTATATTTGTTTTAAATGCAAACTCAGTATCGAAATGCACGATATTTTGAATTAAAGGATTACACAAAAAGCTATCATTTATGCTATTGAACTGTCTAACTTTCCCGCCATCATCATAGTTATATTCTTTAGATTGGAAGTAATCATTACTATTATCTAAAATATAATCTGGTGAATCAACATACTTTATATACCTTGAATAAGATCTAGCACGGCATTCACCGTACGCATCATCTTCCAAATTATAATAATCTAACTGTGCTTGTGTTAATAAACTATGATTCTCTTCCTCTTGTAAAAAGATTTCATTTGAGATTTCAAGAAACCCTTTAGATTCAAATTCATGTACCTTTTCTTCTATGCTAAAGCCACTCATTTTACTAAGAACAAACGTCATTATAAAAACCTCCACACTATTGTATTTTTCTTTCTCACCCTATGTTAGAAATGCAATAAGTAACCGAGATTCTTGCTTAATAAAATTAAAAATTATGATATTCAATTAATACACCAAATGAAATATATGTAATCCATTAAAACTATTTCTTAAGCAATATTATATATCCTTTTGGACATTATTTCTAATTATCTGAAGATTTATCAAC
This sequence comes from Bacillus sp. MYb78, assembly GCF_002975115.1. Lineage (NCBI taxonomy): Bacteria > Bacillati > Bacillota > Bacilli > Caryophanales > Bacillaceae > Bacillus > Bacillus sp. MYb78. The sequence continues at coordinate 56,918 of NZ_PCOB01000019.1, read as the reverse complement.
ATTAGTCTTAATATTCGGAACTAAAGAAATAACTTTTTCAGGAAGATAAAACTGCGAGTATTGCAATTATTTATGTATATAACTTTTTTTAAAATTATATTTTAAATATAGCTAGTTTTTTATAATTTTTTTGATATAATTACATACGGGAAACGGGAAGAATTTTGTCTTCCCATGTGTTTTTATTTGCATCTAGTTCTTTTGCTAGATGCTTTTTTTATGCTAAAAAAGGTATCCTCAAATACTTTGAGGATACCTTTTCACTTTTATTATCTCTGCTGTTTTCTACCTAATACGAATAATCCAAAACTCATCATTACAAGAAGTGCTCCCATATATGGTTCCACAGGCATTTTCTGCCCTGTCTTCGGTAATTCTTTTTCCGATTTTTCTGGATTCGGTGTTCCAGGTTTCTCTGGATTCGGTGTTCCAGGTTTTTCTGGATCTGGTGTTCCAGGTTTTTCTGGATTCGGTGTTCCAGGTTTTTCTGGATCTGGTGTTCCAGGTTTTTCTGGATTCGGTGTTCCAGGTTTTTCTGGATCTGGTGTTCCAGGTTTTTCTGGATTCGGTGTTCCAGGTTTTTCTGGATCTGGTGTTCCAGGCTTTTCTGGATCTGGTGTTCCAGGTTTTTCTGGATCTGGTGTTTCTGGACCTGGTGGTGCTAAATGATTCAATTTGTTTAATACTTCTAATTGAACTGCATTTATCATTCCATTTGTAATTTCAAATGGAATTGGATTAGTTAATTTTTCATATCCTTTTGGTGCTTCTACTTCTACTAGTGTGTAGTTACCTACAGATAGATCTGCGATTTTTGCCTTCCCACCTTTATCTGTTGTTACTTTCACTACTACTTTTCCCTTTTCATCATGAACTTCAAACACAGCTCCTGATAAGACTTCCTTGCTTTCAGCAGCCATTTTTGTAATCTCCACTGAACCTTTGTCTAACTGTTCATTCTCTACTTTCAATGATAAGACTTTCGTCATACCTTTTTTAATTTCGAATGATACTGGTTCCGTTAACTTCTTATAACCTGGTAAGCTCTTCGTCTCTACTAATTTGTATTTTCCTACTGATAGATCTGAAACGTTTGCTTTTCCTTCTTTATCTGTCGTTACTTCTGTTACTACTTTGCCTTGCTCATCTTGTACTTCGAAGACTACGCCTTCTAATACTTTTTGACTATCTTTATCTACTTTTGTTACTTCCACATTTCCCTTGTCTAACATTTCGTTTTCTACTGTTAAAGCAAGAGATTTTGTCATGCCTTTTTCAATTTGGAAAGTAATCGGATCTACTAATTGTTTATACCCTTTTGGTGCCTTTACTTCTACTAACTTGTATGTGCTGACGGATAAATTAGTAACTTGTGCTTGTCCTTTTTTATCTGTCGTTATTTTAGCGACTACTTGTCCTGCTTCATCTTGAATCTCAAATACTGCATCAGCTAAAGCATCTTTATTTTCTTTATCTACTTTTGTAATTTCTACATTTCCTGTATCCACTAATTCATTTTCTACTGTTAGCTTTAGCGCTGTTACTCTACCCTTTTCAATTTCGAATGAAATTGGCTTTTCTAGCGGTTTGTATCCTGCCGGTGTTTCTACTTCCACCAACTCATACTTCCCAATAGGTAAATCTGAAACGTTTGCTTTTCCTTCTTTATCCGTCGTTACTTTCGCAACTACTTTTCCTTTTAAATCACGTACTTCAAATACAACATTTTCTAATGGAGCTTTACTATCTTTATCTATTTTTGTTATCTCTACATTCCCTGTATCCACCATTTCATTTTCTACTTTTAATGATAGAACCTCGGTCATGCCTTTTTTGATTTCAAATGATACTGGTTTTTCTAGTTTTTTATAACCAGGCAAACTTTCTACCTCTACTAATTCATACTTTCCTACAGGTAAATCTGAAACATTTGCTTTTCCATCTTTATCTGTCGTTACTTTTGTAACTTCATTACCCTTTTCATCTTGGACGATGAATGTTACTCCCGCTAACGGTGCTTTATTATCTTTATCTATCTTTGTTATCTCTACATTTCCCGTATCTACCATTTCATTTTCTATTTTTAATGATAGAACTTTAGTCATGCCTTTTTTGATTTCAAATAATACTGGATCTGTTAGTTTCTTATAGCCTGGTAAACTTTCTTTCTCTACTAATTTGTACTTTCCTACTAATAGATCTGAGATTTTTGCTTTACCATCTTTATCTGTTTTTACTTCTTTTACTACTGTTCCAGCTTCATCTTGCACTTCAAAGACTACGCCTTTTAATGCTTTTTTGCTGTCTTTATCTACTTTTGTAATTTCTACTGAACCTTTATCTAACTGTTCATTTTCTACTTTCAATGATAGGACTGTTGTCATACCTTTTGTAATTTCGAATGATACTGGTTCTGTTAGCTTTTTGTAGCCAGGTAAGCTTTTCGTCTCTACTAATTTGTACTTTCCTACTGATAAATCTGAGATTTTTGCTTTACCATCTTTATCTGTTTTTACTTCTGTTACTACTTTTCCTTGCTCATCTTGCACTTCGAAGACTACGCCTTCTAATACTTTTTGACTATCTTTATCTATTTTTGTAATTTCTACTGAGCCTTTGTCTAACTGCTCATTTTCTACTTTTATTACTAAAGCTTTTGTCATACCTTTTGTAATTTCAAATAGTACTGGTTCTGCTAGATTTTTGTAACCTGGTAAGCTTTTCGTCTCTACTAATTTGTACTTTCCTACTGATAGATCTGAAACGTTTGCTTTTCCTTCTTTATCTGTTACTACTTTTCTTACTACGCCATCTTTCTCATCTTGGACTTCAAATTCGACACCGGCTAATACTGCCCCGTTTTCTTTGTCCACTTTTGTAATTTCTATATTACCTTTGTCTACCATTGCATTTTCCACTTGTATTGGGAATATGCCGTCCCCTGTTACATTTACTTCGAACTCTGTTTCTTTTAATTGGTAGCCTTCAGGTGCTTTTGTTTCTTTTAAAATATATTTTCCTGGTGCTAACGGTTTAGAGATTGCCTTACCATCTTTATCTGTAACAATATGTTCGACTACTACACCGTCTTTTACTATATCAAACTCTGCATTTGCTAATGGTTTCTCACCATTTTCCGAATCAATTTTCTTTACTTCAATTTGACCCTTTTGCATAGTATTTTTAATTTCAATTGTTTTTGTTTCTCCAGCTTGAAGTGTAACCTCTACTGGACTTGTTAATTTTTGATATCCTTCTGGTGCTACTGTTTCATATACTTTATACGTCCCAGGAGCTAAAGTTTGAGGTACTGAAAAACCTTTTTCGTCCGTTTTCAGTTTTGCAACAACTTCATTTGCACTATTTCGGACTTCAAATTCGGCAGCTTTTAACCCTTTGTTCGGATTCTCAGAATCTATTTTATGAAGCGATACTGTACCATCTTTTGGAGCTTCAGGCGGCGTAATAGTTACTTCTTTTGATGTTAAAGTTTTATCATCAAAATGTAATTCCGCTTTATTAGGAATCTTCTTATCTACGTAAGAAGATAAGTCTGCATTATTTTTGATTTTCGCCTTAATACTAAGGTTAATTATCTGGTCTTCATATGACTTATAGTCAAAACTCTCACCAAACGTAAATGTTACTTCACTTCTTTGTTTATCTATATTTAACGTTCCTTTAGAAGTAATATCTTGGCCATTTTGATCATACACTTTTGCCTCTAATACTTCTAAAACATCTTCTAAATCATCACTAATTACCATAGAAGTGTATTTAGGAGGATCGTTCGGTATATGTGTACCAACTTGGTATTGAATAACTTGATCCATTTGTGTTAACTGCTCATTCTCTACAAGCTTGCCATTCTCATCAACTATATTTTTTTCAATGCTAGGTGGATTATTGTCACCTGAACCGGATCCTCCCCCACCACTTACAAATACTTGTCCTACTTTTTCTTCAGTTTTAATATTTTTACCTTCTAATTTCACAGTATTTTTATGAGGCTTCGCAGCAGGATTTGTAACCTTTGTTTTATATCTTAAAATATAGCCTTTTGAACTGTCTGGAAACTCAATTGTAAATCCAGTCTTCGTTGCATTTATTTTAATGTTAGATAAATCTGCTGGCTTAATATTTGTTGGTGCATAACCATCTTCAAATACAGCCTCTTCTAATACTACGCTGTCTGTAATTAACTCATGCCCAGGTCCTAATGTATCTGTTAATTTAAGATCTTGCATTTCTGTTCCAGTTGCATTTACATATACAAGCCAATCAGCAATCGAAGGATCTTCTTGATTATAAGAACCCCATTTCAATAGATTATCTGTATTGGGCTGTGGCTTCGGTCTCTCTGTCGTATTACTTACATTTACTTCTTTATTAACGATTTGACCATCAACGTTAAATTCTAATGGAATTTCTTTAACACCATCATATGCTTCTAAACCAAAGTAGAATTCTACGAATAAAGAACCTTTAATGTTATTCTTTCCTTCTACGTAATTACCCATAGTACACGTTAATAGACCCTTTTTCATCTCACATGTACCAACTGTTTTTCCTTCAGCATCTTTTAAAGGAAAACTCATATTCATAAGGTCTTTTCGAAACTCTTTTGGCATATCAATTGTGAATTGATCTCCACTTTTTATTTTTTCTTTAGCTGACCACTTCACTTCTACTTTCATACCATCTGAGGCTTGATACGGTTCAGATGTCGTGCCATCAGTACGGGAAATATTAATTTCGTCCACTGGACTTTTCATCACAGCAGCTTGAATAACTGGAGCCCACACATTCAGCACTGAAAATAATACTAGAAAAACTAATGAAACCATTGAAATATGTCTTTTAGTACTTTTCATTTGCATAGTTCCCTCCTATTTTTTATATTTATATAACAAAAAAAGACCGTCCGGTTGCATCAAAAATGTGCAACCAGACGATCTTAGTAACCAATATGTATTACCGTAGACTCTAAGCTTTGCGGCCTATCCTTTCGAATAGTGTGCTAAAAATATCTTTTATTCTTTTTTTTGTTTCATTTTCCTCTTAAACCAAATATTACTATACCGTCTGGACGGTTATAATTCAATACTCTATAAAATTGTTCTATTTTTCTAATAAAAAAAATAATTCACGACTGCATTAAAGAAGCAATGGTGAATTATTTTCGCATTATATAGTTCGTATATTCTATTTATATGAATTACCAATAAGAGCTTGAATCACTTTTTCTCTTAACTCGGGGCTTAGTCTTCCAACCCCTAAATATTCCGAATACCATAATCCATCTGCTGCTAATCTAATAATTGTTGCACAAACTGAATCTATCTCATCATTTTCTATATTCTTTTGCAGTTGCTGAAATGATTGTTGTAATGGCTCAAGTAATTCAGGTTTTAACATGAATGCTGCCATCATACTACTAGATAACTCTTCTGTTCTTCTCTCATTATTTAATCTTTCCTCTACAAAAGAGCGAACCCATCTCCCTTTCTTCTCTGCGTCTTCCACTACTTTATTGTAAATGGCTCCCTCATAATCCTCTACCCCTCTGACTATCATACCTTCTATTAAAGCTTCTTTATTTGAAAAGTGATACAATAATCCACCTTTACTTACACCCGCCTCTTTTGCCACTGCTTCTAAGGTTAATTTAGCAACCCCTTTACATTGCACAATTTGAGAAGCGGCCGCCAAAATCTTTTGCCGCGTTATGCTTATACTCATTCCTTTTTAAAACCCCATTTCTACTAAATTTATATAAATACGAATCTTATTTTTAATATTGTTGATTACTACTAAGTATTTTCTTTATACAACAAAAGCTTCATTACCTTTGAATTTTTAGTTACTTATTCTATTAAAAATTTCCATATCATTCAATATGATAACATTAAACACACAAAGCTGACTATACATCTATACTTTTGTATTTATTGAAAATATATCCATAAACACGAAATGTATAAAAATTGATTATCCTTATACATCTAATCTATAATTTAAAGAGGTTTATATTTTCATAAAAATAAAGTGAAATTTTATAAGGATGATTCCATTGAAAAAATTTTCTATTAGTTATTTAATATGCTTACTGTTTTTTTCTATCATTGTGAATGTTTTACAGTATACAAGCGTTCCAAATTATGCGGATTCATGGGGGCCGATTTGGGTATCTATTATTATGCTTTCAATTCTTGGAAGTATTCCTGTTCTTATCGGTTGTTTAATAGGCGAATTTTGTTATAGAAAAATAAAAGGAAGTCACGAATTAAAAATCGGTATTCCTTTATTTATAGTGTTAGGTATTTCCTACAATCATTTCTTCTTTATGTTGTTTAACGACCGATATTTTCTATCCTTTAATTTAGAAGCCTTTTTGGAAACAGGCCTACCTATTACGTTATCATCTTTATTATTTTACCTTATAAGACGCCGTTAATTCTTTCATCATTACATAAAAAAATGTTATTACTCTTGTTACATCGAGTAATAACATTTTTATTTAAATCTATTTAACTAATTTGCTTCCAACTAGTATCCTTCACATCTTCGCTAGTCGGCTTTCTAACTGATTTCACAAAACATTCCTCGCAAGCACCAAATGCAATGAAGTTTTTCTGTGCTTGTCTTAACGAGACTTCATTTGCCCCGCCTTCAAAGTCAGGATCGTTAAACTGTACCTCATCATCTTCCCAGTAACATATATTACAAATTTCATATGTACCTGGTGGTTCTTCTTCTATTGTTCTATACCCGCAGCACGGACATGTATATTTCATTCTGTTACTCCATTATTCATTTCTTTTTTCTCCCATATATTCCGGCCCATAAAGAATGTAACAGCGCAAATCATAGTTATTATCATGAAAGTAGTATTAGAATCCTCATATGTAGTTGGAATTCCAACCGTTACAGAAACAATACTAAAAGCTAAAAGTAAATATAATAATAAAGATAGAATATAGCTTCGTTTAAATCGTAAAATGATACCTCTAAACAATAGCTCACCAAGTAGACAACCACCTAAAATGATAGGTACTCCGAAATATAATGTAAGGACTCCCATTTGCGCAGTAGATTGAATTATCTTACCGATTATGTTCGGCGAAACCAGCTCACTATTGTTTCCCATCCTATCATATAAATCAAGTGCCGTTGCTGAAATAAAGAAACTTAATATAGAAAACGAATACGGTATTAAAAATTTGCTCACTCTCATTCACCTCACTTTTTTTGTTTCACATATATTATTCATTACTTTCACAAAAAAAAAATAGCCCTCTATGCTAAAACATAGAGGGCATAATTTTTATATAAAAACCTATACCTTATCCTGAATCCCCCCTAAACAGAACATCTAAACTATCTGTGCCCTATATTCTTTAGGGGATAGGTGGTTATTAGAAAGTAGTGCCTTCTTTTTTATAATATTCTTTTGAAATCTCTTCATAAAATGCGGCTGATGTCGCGTAGAAATAAGGTGCTAACCATAAGAAACCGATTCCTACAGTAAGAATACTTAAAATGAACCAACCTAAGAAACTTAAGCATAGTAAAAAGTAATCCATTTTATGTCCATTCATCATATGACGACTCTCAGTAATCGCTTGATTCGCTGTATATTCTGGATGATCATTCAAAATAAAATATGTCATAGAATAAGAAAATGATTTAATAATACCTGGAATAATAAGAAGTAATGTCCATAGAGTCAAGTATACATACATTAGTAAATATGTTAAAAACGACTTCATCAACTTACTTCCATCGCTAAACCATCTAAATATATGACCAATGCGAGCATCAGTCCCACGAATTGCATTTAAAACAAGATAATAGGCACCTATTGTTAATGGACCAATAACAAGCATTACTATAATACTTACTGTAAGTGAATCACTTGCCTCTTCCCAACCCCAAAATATCGAGAAAATACCTGTTGTTAGCATTTCAACAGCTCCAATAAGGATTCCAATTAATAAAGTTGCCCCTACCGCTAATCCCCATCTTCCTTTTAATGCATCAAGTGCTTCTCTTTTCAATTGACTTATCATATATAACCTCCTAATACTATTTATATTTTAGTATACCATTTATATCAAAAATTCCACAGATTTCCCTGAAATAGAAGCATACTCCTTTTTGCATACGTATTGATACATGTGTTCTGTAGTTGTACTAATATATGGATTAAACGACTCTTTTCCCTATAACAAAAAAGCTTGCCCTTCAGAATAGGCAAGCTTTCTCAAATTATTCCTCACTCATTCTCTTCTTATACCAATCCTGCATTCTCTCCGCATCTTCTACTCTCGTATGCTCTAATTTGTAACTAGATGATGCACTAGAAAACTTATACGTACATAAATCCGCTCGGCGCTGGAAATATGATTGTGTCTTCTCCATTGATTGGACATGTCTTCTTCTAATAAGTCCTGTATATTTTCCGACGCTACGATAGACAAGTGTAATTTGTTCTCCGTTAACACTGTAACCATTTGTTTTAAAAGTTGCGTATCCAAGTGTAAAGATGAGGATCGCGAGCGGAATTAATGCCCACATGATGAAGTGCTTTTCAGAGTATATACTTATTCCAGTAAGCGGGATTGCTAGCATTGCGAAGAAAATGAAACTATCAATGAGATAGCGGCGTAATGCTGCTTTTGGTAATGCAATAATGTTTGCATTCAGTTCATATGGTAATTGTAAATGGGCGAGTAACTGTTGTACTCGATCTTTTTGAATGATTGGGTGCAGTGTAACCTTTTCTTTTTCGTCACCCATTCCTTTACTTTGAATGACTTCTACTTGCACAGCACAATAACCGAATGGTTGGCGTAAAATACTTTCCTTTATCGTAATACCTTGAATACGATGCAATTTTAGTACGAGCTCTTTTTTCTCAAGTAATCCTTGCGAAATGCGGACTTCGTCATTTCTTCGATTCACTGTGAAATCGCCATGTTTTAACGCGTAACCGATTGTAGATATAATCCAAGAAAGAACGAGTAACATGGCTACCATGAAAATCCAGCCATATATATCATGTTCCATTACATACGACTTTACGCCATTCTCTATCCATTTCGGAATGTACTCATCTACTTGGTGAAAGACGAAAAAGATTAAAGAGAATAATAGTCCAAATTGACCAGATGTAACAGATGCTAATAAAATCTCTTTCCAAGTTAATTTATATTCTGTCGTTTGTTTTTCCTCTGTAACAATTGCTTTTTCTACTGTATTTTCTGCTGCTTCGTCTAACGTTTTTTCTGCTTTCACTTCTGGAGTTGGCTCATTTAGCAAAGCAATAAGCTCCGCCGCTTCTTCTGCCGTAATACCAGCTAAGCTAACTTCTGCTTCATCGCCCCCACCAGCTGTTTCAATCTGAATTTTTTTCAAACCGAGCATTTGATATAGTACGTTAGAACTTGTATTAATCGTTTGAACACGTTCTTTATTTAAGTAGCTCTCCTTTTTCACGAAGAGACCTTTTTTCACATGTAATACGTTATTTTCAACCCAATATGTTGTGTAATACCATTTTTCAAATGCTGAAAAAACGGTGAGTAAACCAAATGCTGCGGGAATTAAATACCAAAACGGGAATTTTCCGTTTAAGCTAAACATGAAAATAATGAGTGGTATAAAATCTGTTATTTTTAATTCTAATAACATCGTGATTGGATGCTGCCTCTTATACATCCTCATCACTCACTTTCGCTAATTCTGCGATTTTCGTTTTCAACATTTCTGCTTCATACATCGTTAAGCCTGGGATGCTATGAGAAGTTGCTGCTGTTGAAATGTGTAATTCTGCTAAGCCATATTTTCTCATAATTGGTCCTTGTTCAATCGTTACGTGCTGTACACGAATCATCGGTACTAATACGCGCTTTACGACAAAAAGGCCATGCTGAATTTCAAGCTCTTCTTCATTTAGTTGGTAGCTGTAATAACGTTGACGTAGTTTCGGGAATAAGAAGTACGAAAATGGTGCGAACACAACTGTCAGCCCAATCATTACATACAAAATCCACGCCCACCAATCAAACTTTATCATGAGGAAAAGGTAAGCTAAAATGACGAGTATACCGATCCCTTCTTCAATTACAGCACGAACTTTCCACACCTTGACCATGTCAGGGTGAATTTCATTTTTCAATGGATCCATGTAACCACTCCAAATCTAGTAATCTAATATATGAATACTCTTAATCTACATTTTACATAACTTTACAGAAAATTGAAATTTAATCTTCTTTCTTCTCAGGAATAAAATATCCGAACCAAAGTAACCAAATGAAACCGATTAACTTCATCCAACTTCCATCCGCTTGAAAAGCTTCAATCATACCTGGTATTTTATAAATCCCAATAAATCCAAGAAAACCGAGCCACCAGTTTTTTTGCATTTTCATCTTTACTCCTCCTTCATGACGTTTTTCACATTTCGAATCCAAATTTCTTTATACTTTAAATGGAATCCCATGAGCATATAGTTGCTCATATTATCGATCACGAGTGCTAGCGTATGAGCATTTTCTTCCGTTTCATGCTGTGACACGACGCCCAGTCTCGCGCCTTTCTTCAATAAATCGTGGAAACCATGTAAGAAATCCTCTTGTATTTCAAATAAACGTTTCTGGTACTTTTCATTTCGCGATGCAGTTACGATAAATTCATTGATAACGCGTAGTATTCCTTCTTGCCCTTCATACTCAGAGAGCATATGTAAACCATCTGCGATTAACTTTCCTGCAAAGTTTTCTTTCGTATACTGCTCTTTATCGAAGTAATTTGCAAAATGATAATCAGAAAAAACCTCTTCAAATAAAAAATCAACTAACGCTTCTTTAGAAGAAAAATGATAGTAAATAGCCGGTTTTGAAATACCTACCTCTTTCGCAATCATGGAAAGACTCATCTTCTCAATGCCGTGTTCTGCCATAAGTTTAAATGATGCCTCTACAATGTTCTGCGATGTTTGTAAATTCTTCGTCATATTGTACCTCACTTATTTTTACTTACCGGTCGGTAAGTAAATTGTAAAATAAAAAATTATCGTTTGCAAGTTTGATTCAAAACTATATATTACTTTTTCAATCTATATTATGAATCTGGATCATATTCCTTAATAATTACTACAATAATCTTTAATCCAGTTAAATCACAAAAAGCACCGTTGTGAGTGCTTCTTGTAATCTAATATTTAGGCCCCATGTAATCATAACTTTGATCTAGCGCTTTTAATAAATCAATCGCACCCTTTAACTCTCTTTTATCAGACTCTAATTCTTCCATCCTTCTTTCGATATCTTTTTTAAAAGATTCTAAATCGCTAATGGCTTTTTTCCCTACTCCAAGTTGCGACCAGCTTGATAAGAGTAAATTATGTACATTACTTACAACTCTTTTATTATGATTTAAGTCTTGAATCATATGGTCAAATTGTTGTAAAGCTTGGTTCAATGCTTCTTCATTTAAGTAAATTCTCGGCATCTTAATCTTCTCCCTTAATATTGTTGATCAGTCTTCTTATAATCATCGGCTTTCTTCTCAATAAAATCTGAAATTTCCGTTGCTGTTCGTATGTACCAAAAACTTAAATGCTCTACATGTGCACGTATATTATTTACTTTAGCTTCTACCCGTCTACTTTCAGCCGTTTCTAATAATGTCATCATATTAGAAATTAACCTCGGTACTCTATCTTGAAATTCTTGCGCGTTTCGCTTCATATCTCTTACAGCTTGTTCTAAATTCTCTACCACTACACGAATCTCTCCCCCGCCTAATAACGCGCCTGGTGAATCATAAACTCTTTCATTCGTGTCTACATTTAACAAGTATTTATTTGATAAAGACCCATTCTCTCCAAATTGGAAGTTTTGATCTGTTTGATAATGATAACCAGGGCCACTTATCGAATTTAAAAATCGAGTAACATCCATCCCAAGCTTTTGCTGTAATGATAGCTTTGACATTTCTTCTTTCGAAATTGGTGGGGTTACCGCATAAGTAGATCCTATATGACTTTCATATGCACCAAATGGTCCATAGCCAATTGAATCATTTCCGTGAACAACACTTACAATTCTATTATTAAACTCACCATTATTTGCTCTTTCTTGTAAATCAGGCGGTAACAAATGTTTTGCACTCGGCGCATTCCATGACATACATCTTACATTGTCATTAGATGCCGCTGCATATTCCGCTAAAGCTCCCCCTAACGAATGACCCGTCGTATATATCTCCACATCATCCCTGCCCTTATATGTATCCGTTACTTGTTTCATGACCCTTTCAGCTTGTTCAAATTGATTATGTGTTTCCCAGCGCTCATTCTCTTCATTCCAATATTTCTTTGAACCTGCATTCTCAGTTCCTGCTACAGGAGGTGCTGCTGGTTCATGAACACCTTCTCGTAATACAAAATGATTAGTATCTGTTTTTAAATCCTTCATACCTTCCCCTGGCTTCATCGGAATGCCTAAAGAGTTTTTCTCTATAATTTTATCCCCTTCTGTTCCTCGGAAAGCTACCATAACTTGCTTTTTCCCATCGACATCTCGTTCAAAGGCTACTGCATCCATTCCGGTTTGTTTGTCGTGGAATGTTTCACGGACCTTCCATGTTTGTAAAGTATCATCATTCGCATTATTCACTGTAATTTCATTTCTTAACTCTTTATCTGATTTATACGCATCTTTAGCCATTCGATAAAAGCTTAAATCTAACACTTCTTGTGTATTTTTGCTATCCAAAGTATTCCCTCCTCGGGATATTTAGTATATTCTAAATTATAGAACAACATTAACGGAGGGTAAACATGAGAATTAAAATCCGAAAATTTACCTTTTTTGTCTTTTTTATCTTTGTAAGTACAATAATTGGGGGATGTAATATGCAGGAAAATAATAAAGAAAAACAAATAGTAGATAAAGCAACAGAAAAAACAATTAATTACTTTAAAGAGAAACAAAATTTAGATGTAACTATTACTGATTACAGGTTCCCTTCTAATGATCTAGAATCAGTCTTCATAACTGGGCATATCAAAGATGATGAAAGCAAGGAATTCACTGCTACAATAGATTACAATAATAATTATAATGTTGGTTCTGTTTCAACGAATTTTTCTCTAAAAAAATAATACAATATGGATAAAAAAATGAGGAAATAGCATTAAAAGAAAAAGCAAAAAAAATCGCAATCCAACATTTTAAAGAAGATAAAAAGCTAGGTGTCACAGTGACAAGAGTGGAATTCGTCCCCTCAGATTTTTGGGTGATTTTTGTATCAGGTCATGTAACAAATAATCCAAACCGTAAAATAACTGCAGATATAAATTATAAAAATAAGGTTGAAAGTATTAGTTATGATGACTGAAATTAATATGAAAATAAAGTATATTTTTGTTGGCCCTTTATATTAATTCCAATTATTTCATATGTATATAAAGGATGATATCAATATTCAATAAGCTCAACTTCTAACGTTAAAAATTTAGAAGCAATGTATCAAACTTTTGGGCACCTAACAATAAGGTGTCTATTTTTATTTTCAAAAGGAGCCCCTCAAATAATTCTTAAAAACCTAGATTGATTTGAACCTATTAAAACATTTTAAAGTTTCTCTTCTACAACATTTGATATATCCCTAATTTAGGAACCAATGATTGGAGGAGAATTATGTTACATAAAAGATTGTTTTTTTATTTAGTTTTCATTATTACTACCTTAGGAGGCTGTAATAATGAAAATAATACCGAGGAAGAAATCATTAATAAAGCAAAAGAAGAAACCATTCAATATTTCAAAAAAACAGAGGGCTTAGATGTAACAATTACTGATCATGAATTTGGACCAAAAGACTTTCAAACTATCTCTATATCAGGCTATGTGACTAATGATAAAACGAAAGAATTTACCGCTTCAGTTGAATACGCAAATAATTATCATATCGGCGCTATTTCAACCACCCAAAATTTAGAGCTTAAAAACTAATAATCGGGGCACTTTAGAGTGCCTTTTCTTTATGCTTCACCACACAATGTTCAGTGAATATAAAATTTATTGCAGAGGAATATAACGCACTATTAACGGAGTGATTATTCGTGAAAAAATATAGTATAAGGTTATTCATTATTTTTACACTTATCCTTTTAGGAGGATGTACTATAGATCAAAAGAATGAGGAACAACAAATTGTTAATAAAGCAAAAGAAACAACCATTCAATATTTTAAAGAAAAACATAATTTAGATGTAGTAATTACAGGGCATAGCTTTCCTCCAAATGATTTTCAAACTGTATTTATAGATGGTTATGTTAAAGATGATAAAAGTAAAGAATTCTCAGTAGATGTAGAATTTGGTAATGGGGACTATAGGGTAAGTTCTATATCTCGTTCTGAAAACTTTAAATTAAATTATTAATAATAAATCTAAAAAAATTTAATAATATTTAAGATTAATATAATATATAGGGCTTGGTTACCAAGTCTATCAAAGACACTTTATGGTGTCTTTTTTACGTAAAATATTTTAGCGTATAAATTTTTTTATTAACAAAATGATTTGTATCCGTTTTTAAATCCTTCATACCTTCCTTGGCTTCATTGGGACGCCTAAAGAGATTTTTTCAATAATTTTGTTCTCTTCTGTTCCTCGGAAAGCTACCATAACTTGCTTTTACCCATTTATATCTCGTTCAAAGACCGCTGCGTCCATTACGATTTATCGTGGAATGTTCCTCCTTTTTCCTATACTTGTAAACTTCGACCATCTTTATTGGTAATAACAACTTCTTCAATATATTTATCAGATTCCTACGTAGTTTCTGCTAATTGATAAAAAGTAGAATCTAAAACTTCATTTTTATTACTCAAAACATTTTTCTCCTACAACATTTGATATATTCTTATAATTAAGATAACATCTTCGGAGGATACATATGGATATTATTATTAAAAAATTTAGTTTTTGTTTATTATTTATACTTATTTTAAGTACTTTAGAGGGATGTACCATGGATCAAAAAAACAATGAAGAACAAGTAGTAAAAGAAGCAAAAGCGACAACCATTACATACTTTAAGGAAAAGCAAAATTTGGATGTAGTAATTACTGGGCATGAGTTTGGTCCTAAAGACTTACAATCCATTTATATTTCTGGACATGTCAAAGATGATAAAGACAAAACATTTAATATAACTATTAAATATAGCGGAGAGAAATACACGATAGGTTCAATTTCTAAAAGTAAAAGTTTAAAATTAAAATACTAACACTTCCCATAATTTTTATCTAAGGCATTCCTATATGCTCCCAATGATGTTCAAATAGTTTTTATAAACGGACATGTTAAAGATAACAAAAATAAGGTTTTTTCTATGGACGAAGAATATGATGTAGGAGATTAGCATATAAGCTGTATGTCTCATTCAAAAAATTTAGAGCTTAAAAACTAATAATCCGGGCACTTTAGATTGCCTTTCCTTTATGCTTCACCACACAATGTCCAGTGAATATAAAATTTATTGAAGAGGAATATAACGCACTATTAACGGAGTGATTATTCGTGAAAAAATACGCTATAAGATTATTCTTTATTTTTACACTTATCCTTTTAGGAGGTTGTACTATAGATCAAAAGAATGAGGAACAACAAATTGTTAATAAAGCAACAGAAGAAACCATTCAGTATTTCAAAGAAAAAGAGAATTTAGAAGTGACTATTACGAATCATCGATTTCCTTCTAATGATATCGAAACTATTTTTATAACTGGTCATATCAAAGATGATACAAATAAGAAATTTACTACTTCAATTGATTATAAGGATGATTATAATATCGGTTCTATCTCTACTACTAATTTCAGCCTAAAACACTGAAAAGACAATCTGAATTATACCTTCTTCTTTTGAAGTATTAATCATTAAAACAAAAAAGCATCCTAAATCACAAATTTAGGATGCTTTCTTTTTAATCCCTATTCAGCAACCGCATACGATAACAATTCATCGTTACTTCCCCAAGTCTTTGCAGTAATTGATAATTCGCATATGCGCCGACCGGGGCACCGATTATTGGTACGAGCTGAAGCATTTTTGCTAAATCGATATAGTCTCGGTACTCTGTTTGGAACTTTTCCCAGTCCATATGGTTTTCTTCTTCTGTATCCCACGTTTCGATGGCTTTCCATATTTCTTTTCGGTGGTCGTCACTTGAAAAGGCAAGCTGAAAAACATGAAGGATAAAAAGGCGCTCTTCTTTGTTGCTCGTATCAAATCCGTACAATGTCGCTGCATCGAATAAAAATTTAATTTTAATGCCGAGTAAAAGCGGAAAGTCAGCAAGACCGAGGAGAATACCGCCAGCCCCCGTCCCTGCCCCTTCTGCCGCTGCTATTTTTTTATACTCATCCATTTTTTTGCATACTTCATCGTCACGTCTTTGCAGTGACCATGTCGTCTCTTTTAGCTTCGGCTTTATAAAGTTTGACCCGGCGCTGATCGTTTGCACCATCATACGAATCGTCTCTGTTAATACTTTTTGCACTTTCGCCGGAATGAGCTGTTGCACTTTCGTCTGCACTTTTTTGGAGAACCGTGTCATCATAGAAGAATCTTTCATGAATGTAGCTTTCCACTGCTCCAGCTCTTTTATAACCTTTTCTTCATATGTAATCATAGGTTCATTCCCTTCAATTTAAACGCTCAATACGTTTTGCCCCGTATTGATAAACGAAACCGATACTAAATACTATGCTCACGACTAGTAAAATTCCCGTCATCATGAAATCTTTCGTCGCAAATGCAAATATAATTGTAAATATAACACTGCCGGTAATAAGGATCGCATTTAGTAAAGTAAGAAAATCTTTCTTCTTCTCTTCTCCCCCTATCGGATACAAATCAAGCCAAATCTTCATGCGGTGATGCTTCCATAAAGTTAATAGCTGATAACCGATTAAGTATAAGAAAATAAGGCTTACGATAAATCGTCCATATAAAAATGGAATGAAGTAAAGAATTACTCCGCCAAGAGCGAGCAGACGCACATATAATCCAAAATAGTTACCTGATCTTAAAAATGTTCTCGTATATAAGTATAAATATGTACGCTTTTCGCCGATTATCGACAGAATAAAATCCAGCCATTTTCGGCGAGATACTCTTTCTTTTAATGCTGGTACATCAACGAACATGTTCGCAATTCGATACAGCAGCATCATTTTCTTACCTTCTTCAGAAATTAAATACTCCCAGTTTAGCGACTTTCCTTTTACCATTTGATGCATGATAGCAAGATATAACACCATGAGCAGAACGATTCCGCCAATAACAAGAACCGAAGTACGTTCTACAAGGAAATATACAAATAAACCGTTTAAGATAAAACGAATAAACCAATCAGCCCTTTGTATATTTTGATCTGTTAAAAATGACTTTTCCCACGCGACGAATAAATTCCACGCTTTTACAATGACAAATGCGAGGACAATCCATATGTAGCCAGCACCTGTTTGCTTCATTTGTTGGAAGTATAACGGAGCAAGCGCAGCTGCTACGATTGCGGTTATGTATAACTGAATCATAAATGTAAAAAGAAATGCCTTGGTGAAGTAAGGTTTTAACTTTTCTTCAACTGGCAGTAAGTAAACGAGATCCGCTTCTTTTAATAACGTTTGAATGGATCCAGCTGTTAACACGAGCCCAATTAATACTGCCATTACGAGCGCAGTTGGAAACGAAGATGTTAGCGTTTGTAACCACTGCTGGTAATAATACGCTCCTGCGCCGATGATAAATACAAAAATAAATTTCAAATGATCATTAAATACGTATTTACTATATGTACGAACTTCTTTTAGAAAGTGACGAAATCGTTCTTTCCATAATGCTGTGCTATTCATAATCTTCTTCCTTCGTTAATGCAATATAAATATCATCTAACGTTGCACCCGGCATATTAAACTGTGATTGTAGTTCAGCTAATGTTCCCTTCGCTCTTACTTCACCTTGATGCAGAATAATGAACGAATCACAATAACGCTCTGCTGTCGCTAAAATGTGTGTACTCATTAAGATTCCTGCACCGCTCTTTTTCATGTGATCCATCATTTGAAGAAGTGATTGAATCGCTAACGGATCAAGCCCTACGAAAGGTTCGTCCACAATGTAAAGAGATGGTTCCACTAAAAATGCACTCATAATCATTACTTTTTGTTTCATCCCTTTTGAGAAATGAGACGGAAACCATTTCAAACGATTTTTCATGCGAAATTCATGTAATAGTTGTCCTACACGTTCTTCATATTGTTTTTCATCAACGCCGTACGCCATCGCTGTTAATTTCAAATGCTCTTCTAACGTTAATTCATCATATAATACCGGCGTTTCTGGAATGAATGAAAAGCTAGAACGGTACGCTGTCATATCATCACGAATTGTTTTCCCATTAATTGTGACAGTTCCTTTTTTCGGTTCCATTAAACCGATAATATGTTTAATCGTCGTACTTTTACCAGCTCCATTTAAACCGATTAAGCCGACAAGTTCGCCTTTATTAACAGAGAACGAAACATCTTTTAATACAGGTCGTTTCGTATATCCTCCTGTAACATTTTCTACACGCAATAACTCGCTCATACGACACCACTTTCTTCATTAGTATTCATTCTATATTCATCTTACCAAAAATTATGCTGTACTACATAGTATCCATGTACTCAAAAAAAAAATTTAAATTTATTAGCATATATTTTCCCGAAAGCGGACATCATAATTAGTGAAGAAGGAACACATTGAAAAAGCGACCACCAATTGATGAGTACAACAACATAGTTAAGTCATCATGAAATGGGGTGTCCATGTTGGACAAAGAAATTTACACATAACCAGATCATTTGTTTCATTTTAGAAACGGGGTGTCTCCGAAAGAGCATATACTGTTTTAAAAAATAAACAATTTCCTTTTATGAAAGATTGCAATTCATTTCACTTGAAAATGGGGTGTCTACGGCAGAAACTTTAGCCGATTTACCGTGCATTTCTTAAATAAATGAGGTGTCTGCGAAACGTAAATTACGATAATGCTTTTTCAATCCCTCTTCAGAAAACAGGAAGCTGAGTCAGCTTCCTGTTTTTCGTGTTTGTTCTCTTATGTAATTATGGTAAAATACGGCTAAGGATATTTGAAAGGATGAGATCAATGAATCATACAGCAGACAATTGTATTTTTTGTAAAATCATTGACGGGCAAATCCCTTGCTCAAAAGTATACGAAGATGAACATGTGCTTGCATTTTTAGATATTAGTCAAGTAACAAAAGGACATACTCTTGTTATTCCGAAAGTTCACAAACAAGACATTTTTGCGTTAACGCCAGAAATCGCATCACACATTTTTTCTGTCGTTCCAAAAATCGCAAATGCGATTAAAGCAGAGTTTAATCCAGTTGGCTTTAACCTACTTAACAATAACGGTGAAAAAGCTGGACAAACTGTGTTCCACTTCCACCTTCATTTAATTCCACGCTACGGTGAAAAAGATGGTTTCGGTGCTGTTTGGAAATCACACCAAAATGAATACACTATGGAAAATTTACAAAACATCGCAAGTACAATTGCAAATAGTGTGAAATAATGACACTATAAGAAGGCGTAATACATAACAAGCCACTTCCCTGAAGTCATCAAATTCCGCATGGCTTGTTTCTTCACTTAAAATGCTCAGGGATGATTGTTTGTGCATAGCACACATAAGAAAGATATGCATATTGTTTTACATCATGAATACGAACAAAAAATAAGGAGGTCTCCTTTTATGTCAAAAGCTAAATCCTTTATTACAGGTGTTATTTGCGGGGGAGCAGTTGCTGGACTAGCCGTTCTTTTCTCAACTCCTTCTTCTGGTAAAGACATGCGCGGCAAGTTAAAAGAAAAAGGAAATGATATTAAAAAGACTTTAGCTGATATTACAGCTGATACGAAATTATTAAAGCGTCAAATTGTTGAAACTGCTTCAGAAGGTAAAGAAGTGTTTCAAGAACTAAAAGATGACATGCAAGACACGCTTTCTAACTGGAAACAAGATATTTCTCAAAACAAGCGCCATATTGAGAAAGAAATTTTGGACATCCAAAAGTCAATTGAGAAACTACAAGAAGCTGTTCCAGAAAAAGCGTAAACAAATTCCTGCTTAGTTTTTTGCATATAACAAATATTTTTTATATAAATTGACCTTGACACGGCATATCGTATAGATATGCCGTGTTTTTATGCATTTACAATATATGTTATCAATTAACATGTAAGGACAACGCATGTATTCATGACTCATAAAACGCTTCCATAGTTATGCATGATTTGTATAGAATGTCATTTTGTTAAAAAATTTTCACAATTCTTACAAAAAGACTTTATTAATTTTTATTTTACTGGCATAATAGATAGTAATGAAAAAGAATGTTAAAGTGGGTGAGTAAATGAAAAGTGGAGAAAAAGATTACTCGGTAAAAGAAGCGATGATTTTCAGCCAACGCATTGCTCAATTATCGAAAGCGTTATGGAAATGTGTAGAAAAAGATTGGCAGCAGTGGATTAAACCTTACGATTTAAATATTAATGAACATCATATTTTAACAATCGCTTATCATTTAAAAGGGGCTTCTATTTCTGAGATTGCTAAGTTTGGAGTTATGCACGTATCAACAGCGTTTAACTTCTCGAAAAAGCTGGAAGAACGCGGCTATCTTGTATTCTCAAAAAAGGAAGATGATAAACGAAATACGTACATTGAAATTACAGACAAAGGGGAAGAATTACTACTTCGCTTAATGGAGGAGTATGATCCTGAAAATAATTCAGTGTTTAATGGGGCTCTTGCACTTCGTAATTTTTATGGGAAGTTCCCAGAAAATATCGAACTGATTGCAATCCTGCGTAATATTTACGGACAAGACTTTATCGATATTTTTGAGAAATCATTAGAAGATATTGAAGAGAACTTTACAGAATCCGATCAAAAGTTAGTTAAGAAATAATCTATTTATTTTTTCGCAATCATGCTTAAGAATTCATTCATAAGCGGCTTAAATAAACCTTGTTTTGCTAGCGCTTCCGCAGTTTCGTGTACTTCGAGCTGATGTGGAAGCGCTTTTTCAAATTGATCTAACAGCGCATCGAACAAAAGAAGCCCTTCTGCTTTCTCCACTACATATTGCTCGTTCAGTTTTTCACAAAGATTTAGTATACGTTCAATATCTTTTTTACGAGCTTTTTTCTTTATGATCAAAGAATAAAATGGACACTTCTCTTCATCAATCATTTTAAATAGTAGGTCTACGTAGTATTCAGCTTGTTCTAATCTTCTAACAACGTCCATTTTCTCCCTCACTTTCTAACACAAAGTCTTCTATTTCTGAATTTTGTAACACGAACAAAATATCGTGTGATACAATATATGTATATGTATTTTAGCCAAAAGGAGGTCTCGCCTCATGACACTTATAACAGTTGTTTTTGTCGCATTCGCACTTCTTGTTATATTTTACACGAATTTCATGACACATACACTGTGTGAACGAAAACAAATAGCTGCGAGCCGCCAGCCCGGTGTCTTTCGGGTTATTAATGTATGTATAACCATTTTATTAATTTCTAGTTATATAGAAATTATATTTCATGGAAAGTGAGGAAGGAAAGCCCCTTCCTCACTTTTTTCCTCTATAAGCAAATTATACCTACAATAACCAATAAAATAAACAGTACAAGTAATAAAATAAGTTGAGAATTCATCCCCATCCCCTCCTCTATTCTGTATATGCGGCATACGCCCAATATGGCACACTTTCAAAATCTGACACGTACTGGTTAATTTTTCTTTATCAATATGAAAACGCGTCGAAATATGATATATTAAATTTTGTACATATTGCTTATACTATAGAACAAAACATTCATCAAAACTTTATCCTCAGCCACGGTAAGCCCTGTTAAGCGCGCTTTACCAATACAAAAAAGCAAAAGTATCAGTGAGACTTAATCGGGCTCTTATGAATTTAAAATTCATCGGTGTAGGATAAATTAAAAATACATAATAGTAGGAGTGTTTATCGAATGAAGAAAGCTATGCTTGCCTTAGCCGCAACAAGTGTAATCGCATTATCAGCATGTGGAACATCATCATCAGACAAAATCGTTACATCTAAAGCTGGTGACATTACAAAAGAAGAATTCTACGATCAAATGAAGACACAAGCTGGTAAACAAGTACTAAACAACATGGTTATGGAAAAAGTACTTATTAAAAACTACAAAGTTGAAGACAAAGATGTAGACAAAAAGTTCGATGAAATGAAAAAACAATACGGTGATCAATTCGATACCCTAATGAAACAACAAGGTATTAAAGAAGAAACTATAAAAAATAGTGTACGTGCTCAATTAGCTCAAGAAAAAGCGGTTGAACAATCGATTACTGATAAAGATGTAAAAGCAAAATTCGAGGATTATAAAAAGGAAATTAAAGCAAGTCATATCCTTGTAAAAGATGAAGAAACTGCTAAAAAAGTGAAAGATGAACTTGCTCAAGGTAAATCTTTCGAAGAATTAGCAAAACAATACTCTGAAGATACAGGTTCAAAAGAAAAAGGTGGCGACTTAGGATTCTTCGGACCAGGGAAAATGGTAAAAGAATTTGAAGAAGCAGCTCAAAAGTTGAAAAAAGGTGAAGTAAGCGAACCTGTAAAAACACAATTTGGTTACCATATTATTAAAGTAACTGATAATCACGCAGATGCTACTTTCGATAAAGCAAAAGCTGATATTAAAAAATCACTAGCTCAAGAAAAAACGCAAGATGCTCAATTCATGAACGATCTTATGATGAAAGAAATCAAAAAAGCTGACGTAAAAGTTGACGATAAAGATTTAAAAGATCTTTTCAAAGAGCCAAAAGCTGACGATAAAAAAGACGAAAAGAAATAATGAAAAGCTCGGGCTAAGCCCGAGCTTTTTTATGTCCCCTCTTCCAGGGGGAAATTGTATACAGATTGGGTAAATGAAATTACATGATTGACTCTTCGATTCTATAGAAAGGATAATGTCTTTTTCATTTTATGGATAGTGTAAAATCTTAGTTAGTTTTACACTATCTTCGTTACCGAAAGTTTATTTTGTCATTCGTTTAACTAAAACCATCTTTTATGCATTTCACTTAAAAACATTTCTGTGATTCTAAATCCTGAACTTTCCCCTATAATAGAGTCAATTCCACAATGCGGACAAACTGCTGTGTTATCATCATCCCACCACTCTGTAATTTTTTCTGGATGGAAAATTTCTAAACAATAGAAACAACCACATATAACATCCTTTTCTAAGTGCTTTCTATTACGAGAACAAAAACGATGTGCTTCCTCAAAATATTTTTCCATCAGTATCCCCCTATTCCTGATTGTTTCTATACTTTACTTAGATCATCCTCGATAAAATCGCAACTCTTTCTTACAGAAAAACAAAAAATCCCTTGATTCACAACGCGTGGAACCAAGGGTTTATCTCATCATTATTGATTAAATTAAGAAACTATGTTAAATTAGTACAGAAACACGTTTTCTAAAATGCACAGAACGTATTTATCCGTATCTTAATTGTACAACAAAACCTTTCTTCAGTCAACCTCTATTTTTCACTTTTAAAGGAGTGCTTACGTATGAACAAAAAACTTGATCTAGAGCAAAAACGATTGGATACCGTAATCGAAACGATTACGCAGCAAATTGATAAGCTGGAAAACGAAACTGGCAGACGCCGGGCAGAAGTAATCAACATCCGTAAACACTTCTGGGATGACGTTAAAGTGAATACAGATACTTTTGACGATTACCTTGAAACAGTTATCAACTTAAGACAACAAGCTCAGTCACTAGCTGTTACACAAATCACCCATAAACACACCTTTAATCGACTTGCCGCGCTGCGACGTATGCAAAAAGCACCTTACTTCGGACGCATCGATTTCACTGAAGAAGGCGAACCTGCCGCAGAACAAATCTATATCGGTGTTTCTACCCTTACTGATGCAAGCGGAGAAAACTTTCTTATTTATGACTGGCGCGCCCCAATTTCAAGTGTTTATTACGACTATCCACCAGGACCGGCTGAATACAACACACCAGGCGGCGTAATTCGCGGTAATGTGGAGAAAAAATTACAATACATTATTCAAAATGGCGAGATTGATTCCATGTTCGATACGAGCCTCACAATTGGTGATGAAATTCTGCAACAAGCGCTCGGAAAAGGTACAAACAAACATATGCAGAGCATCGTCGCTACAATTCAGCGTGAGCAAAATGAAATTATCCGTCACGATGAAGGCCGACTCCTTATCGTTCAAGGAGCTGCTGGTAGTGGTAAAACATCAGCTGCCCTGCAGCGAATCGCCTACTTACTATATAAATATCGCGAATGGCTAAAAGCGGATCAAATTATTCTCTTCTCCCCAAACTCTATGTTCAATAGCTACGTATCTAACGTACTACCTGAACTCGGTGAAGAAAATATGCAGCAAGTTACATTCCAAGAGTATTTAAATCATAGACTAAGTAAGTCATTTGATGTTGAAGACCCTTATGAGCAATTGGAATATATGTTAACTGAAACGAATAGCGCAAATTACAAAATTAGAAATATGAGCATCCGATTTAAAGCATCCACTCAATTTTTCGAAATGATTAGAGCGTACAGACAATCTCTTGAAACTTCAGGCATGCTATTTAGAGGAATGAAATTTAGAGGAAAACTGATTGCCTCTGCTAAAGAAATTACAGAGCAATTTTACAATACCGACTCCTCCCTCCGCTTCCATAGTCGAATTGAGAAGTTAACGGATTGGCTAAATAAGCAAATAGATGCACTTGAAAAAGCAGAACTGAAAAAGCCTTGGGTAGAAGAAGAAATTGAATTACTTAGTAAAGATGAATATCAAAAGGCTTATAAATACTTGCAGAAAAAAGGCGAGTTTGACGACAACTCTTTTAATGACTATGAGAAAGAAACGAAAGTCCTGGGACGTATGATTGTCCGCAAAAAATTGAAGCCGCTTCGTAAAGGCGTTCAAACACTGCGCTTCATCAATTTCACAGGAATCTATAAACAACTCTTCACAGACGCATCATGGGTTACTGGAGAAAAACCGAAAGAATGGGATGACATTTGCTCTCTAACGGTAAACATGCTCGATGAAGGAAAGCTATATTACGAGGATGCGACTCCATTTTTACTTTTAAAAGAATTAATTGAAGGCTTCCAAACAAATAGATCGATTAAACATGTACTGGTAGATGAAGCACAAGATTACTCTCCGTTCCAGTTCGAGTTTTTAAAACGTCTCTTCCCTGCCGCAAAAATGACGGTACTCGGGGACTTTAACCAAGCGATATTTGCCCATGCGAGTGAGGCAGTGAATTTCAATACACTTACTAGCTTATACGGACCAGATGAAACGAACGGTATTAACTTAACTCGTAGCTACCGCTCAACAAAACCGATTATTGAATTTACACGTGCTCTCGTACCGGAAGGGAAGAACATTCACGCCTTTGAACGCGACGGCGAGAAACCTACAGTAACGAAAGTAGCTGATTACAGCGAACTGCACGAGCATATTACTACAAAAGTTACCGAACTACAAAAACAAAATCACAATACAATCGCAATTATATGTAAATCCGCAACTGAAAGCGCCGCTGCATACGAAGCACTCCGTCATATCGAGAATATTAAACTCGTGAAGAGTAACTCAGCCGAGTATGAGCAAGGTATTGTCGTGATCCCTGCTTATTTAGCGAAGGGTATTGAATTTGACGCTGTTATTATTTATGATGCTTCTGAAGATGTATACAATGATGAGAGCGTACGTAGATTGTTCTACACTGCTTGTACGCGTGCGATGCATGAGTTGCAACTTTATAGTGTTGGCGAGGTTAGTCCTTTTGTGCTTGGGGCTGATTCGGATAGTTTTGAGCTTATAACAAAAACACCTTGATGATTATCAAGGTGTTTTTCTCATTCTAAAAGGAATATCTTTACGTCGATATACACTTAACACAATTCCCATTAAAAGCGCATGAAATACAGTCGGTGTTAATCCATAACTAATAAAAGGTAATGATATAGAAACACGTGGTAATATCCCGAGGGTCATGCCAACGTTACAAATAAAATGGATTACAAAAAGAGTCACTCCGCCAACGAGAAGCAATTTACCATAACCATCATTTATTTTATAAGCTATGTTCATTATTCTTACTGCAAAAAGAGAAAGAATCACGACAAGAACTAGCGCAAGTACATATCCATAATAGTAAGTCAAACTTGCAAATACAAAATCAGTATGGGCAGCACGGATAGACTTTATATTTCCATATGTACCAAACCAACCTGCTGAAGACATTGCCTCTTGTAAACGTAAATCCCATTGATCATGCGCTGGATTTATAAATCCTAAAATTCTAGCTATCCGGTATTCTTTTACCGCAGACCAGGAAAATAGATCCCTAACAATAAAGGGTAAAATTGGTAAAATTGTAATGAGCCATGCCGTGTTCTTTCCTAACTTACTCCACCAAAGCATAACGAATACCATCGTAATATAGATGAAAATTGGTAAAAGAATTGATGTAGTTGAAAATAGATATAAAGAAAATACGTACAACATGAGAAGATGCATAAACTTTAACCTACTATTATTGAAAAAAGAAGCCCAAGCTAGAAAGAAGAATGGCATCGTCATTAAACAGTCAATTTTGATGGGGCCAATTTTTATTATTGCTTCCCCAATCACGTAACCAGTCGGAAAATATTTTATCATTAACAAGATAAGTACACCGATTGTATAAAACAGCCACCCGAGCCTCTCTAACTTCCGATAATCAAGTAGCATGATCCCAACAGCTGTTGCAATGCCGAGAATAACAAAAATCACCTTATTCATTAGTAAATCATTTGTATGTCCAAAAGCTATAACCGGCAAGAATCCTAATCCCATAGCAGCCACTAATAAACCAATTAAGAACCAATCAACCTTTGGCTTATGCAGTTTGTTAAGTTCTTGCCCTAGTTTAATCGGACTTCCCATTTGTTCCACAGCTTTATTTTCAGCAACTTCCTCACTTAACCCTTTTTCTATCCACGTGTTTTTCGCCTGTTTTAAGTGAAACTCTAGTTCAGTTGCTACAAAGCTCTTTGCTTCTTTTGATTTAATATGATTCGTAACTTCGCTTACAAAACGCTCCCCTTTTTTATTCAATTTTTCCTCACTCCTGTACTAAGCCTTTTAATATAAATTGTACCTTCGTATTATGTTTTTCTGCCTTTCGTAGCATCTTGTTTCCTTTATCAGTTAATTGATAATATTTAGCTCCTGCGTGATCCCAGCTAGATTGGATAAAGCGATTCTGTTCTAGACGATGTAATAAAGTGTATAGAGACCCTTCATCACCTTCGAATTTTTGAATTCCCCTCCCCCGCAGTAACTGCATCAATTCATAACCTGTTTTTTCATTCATAAGAAGTTGCAACACTGCTAAAAGGATGTCTTCTTCCTTTTCGGACGATTGATTGATTTTTTCGCGCACCCGCTTTTGGTGCTGATCAGAAAAACTCAAATGTTTAAACGTTGTGTTCTCCATTGATTTTCGCAAACCTTTTAATCGATCTTCCATTTGATTATTCCTCCAATCCTTTCTTCAAAAGCTCCTTCGCTTTTTTCAGTCTCGTTTTTATCGTGTTTTCCTTCACTTCTATTACCGTAGCAACCTCTTTAATTGATAATTCCTCATAATAAAATAGATAAATCACTTCTCGATATTTTATCGGTAAATTCATTACTGCAGAAGCCAGTTCACGATCCTCCGCATTTTGAATGACAGTTTGTTCCACACTTTCTTTTTGACTCCCCATATACGTAAAGTCATCCTCTGTCACAATAACTTTTTTGTTATACCAACTTTTTAAATAGTCCTTACAATGATTGATTGCAATTCTCCATAACCATGTTTTTAAGTTCGAATTCCCTTTATATGTATGAAGAGATTTATAGCATTTTACAAATATATCTTGCGTTAAATCCTCCGCAACCTCTTTATTATTCACATATGAATACACAAGCTGCAGGACTTCTTGTCCATACTTGTTCATGATTTCGTCGATAAGGTCCTCCTTATCTTCTATTTCAAACGCTTCTATCGTTAATTCATCCACATCATTTCCTCCTTCCCATATATTAGACGACGCACTGTATGGAAAAGTTTTATAAATTCATAAAAAAATACGGATGGTAATGTCCATACCGTTTTTTTATGAATATTTATTTACTTCTTGTCCCCTGACACTAATGCTCTGCTTAAAAACAGGAATTTTCATCCATATATCTTGTTCCCTATTTTAAAACATAATACAATTAATATGTAACTTAATAAGCTATAACTAGTAGGTGTGGTAATCATCTCTTCCATTTTGAAAAAAGGGGGAGGTGATAATATGATCGCGATGTTTGTAATTAAATTAGTGTATGGTATCCTAACCGGAGCTGGCGTTGTCATCGGTAGAAGATACGTCGGTCCATGGCTAATTTCTGTATACAAAAAAGCGAGAACCACCCTGCTTCGTGGAAAAGGTAAGGGCGGTTCTCGGCTAAAACGTTAATGTAATTGTCTTATAACCGCACCTACTACCACCACAATAGCAAGTTAGGTTACAAAGGCAGAAGTTTCTCAGGCTTCTGTCTTTTTTATTTTATGCAAAATTCACACTAAATACTCTATCATCATTGTAACACATTTTATTTATTTTTAGTCAAGAGAAAAAATCACCTAAAAGGCTCCCCTTCAGGTGGTTCTCTATTTTATGCTAACGCAGCTGCCTGCTCTTGTTGATCTAGACTTTTTCTAGTTCAGCTGTGCCGCTCTCATCATTTATAGCACCAATAAAGACGGATTATGGACCCGCTTCATAACAGTAGGATTAAACAAGGAACAACACCTATTACGAATATAAAAAATCCTCTCACTACATAGTACCTATGTTTTCAGCGATACTCTATTACCATCAAATTAAATTTGTATAATTTAAACTACAGAATAGCGAGCTAAATTTCAAATATCTTCTTTCGCATAACCCTAAATTTATTATCCAGTTGCATTATGCTTATAAATAAAAGATATCCTACCGACGCACCGAGCATATTTATAGTAATCCGCCACACATCAAAAACATCAGACAAAGTTAGTAAATGTAATATCTCCCAAACAAGAAAGGTCATAACATACCACTTACGAGCTTTCTTATAGTTAGTCACTTTATTAATCAGCACTGGAACGAAAAATCCGAATGGAACTACTAATATTATATGTTGTAAAACGCTTAACCAATAAGTTGAGTTTCCCCAAGGACCTGGATGTGCAATAAAATCTTTAACTTGCCAAAGTGTTATTCCAAAAAGTTGTAATAACGTTTCTAAATCAGATATATGTAAAAATTGCTGCCAAAATTCAATGGGATGATAGACAGTCCCACCACCTGTCAAACTGCGAACAGAGTCAAATGTAGAAGTCGAAATAAACGTTCCTAAAAAGACAATAAAACAAATGATTATATAAGGAATACATAAAATTTTTGATAATACCTTTAATGGCCTAGGAACTTCGTATACCGATTTATTAATCTCTACGCCAATAACTTTTGATTCTCCAAAACTTTGAATCGCTTTATAAATCGCTTCTTTTTCATTCATACCTTGCTCCATATATTCTTCTTTCAAGCTGTTCAAGTGATCATACATTTCTAGAAATAACTCATCCTGTTCAATATCACTAAGTTCTGAATAGGCTAAAATAGACTTAATATACTCATCAAATTCACTCATAAATAACTCCTTTCTGACAAGCTTGAATTAATGCTGTTACACTCTCCCAAGAGTTCACTTTCTTCTGCAATTCTTTTTTCCCTTTATCTGTAATAGTATAGAATTTCCTTTTCATCCCATTCTCAGATTCATTCCAATAAGATTCAAGAAACTCCTTTTTCTCTAATCGCTTTAAAGCAGGATACAAAGTTCCCTGTCCCATACTATACAAATCTTCACTTGCATCCTTTAAACTTTGAGCTATTTCGTAGCCGTATGTATCACGTTTTGCAATGATAGAAAGTAATAAAATATCTATACTTCCCTTCAAGATTTCTTTGTCCAACAATACCACCACCTTATATACATAGTATAACAACATATGTCGTTATACAACATAGTTAGAAAAATAACCCATAAAAAAACCACCTAAAGGCTCCCCTTCAGGTGGTTCTCTATTTTATGCTAACGCAGCTGCCTGTTCTTGTTGATCTACAGGAATTACAGCGTCTGTTAGTGCTTTTTCTAGTTCAGCTGTATATTTCATTTGTTCTTCTTTGCTCCAGCCTAGTTTCGCAGCCATGTAGTTGATTACTGCTTCTTTCCACTCGTATACCCAGTGGATGTTGAAGAATACAGCGCCTCTGCGGCGTACGAAGAAGTCAACTGGTTTTGCTGTCATTTCGTAATCCATTGCGTATACAAGTGGGATTAGAACTTCAAGCGGCATGTTGTATTCTTTCGCTTCTTCTTTATGTTTTTTCGCTAAGTCGAACAGTACATCAACGTTAGAGCCGTAGAATTTCGCGAACTCTTCTGCTTGTACTTTCGTTAAACCAGATTTTGTACCTTCGTCTGCTTTTTTCGCAACAAATGCTGGGAATCCGTGTGAACCATCTACATGTCCACCAGAGATTGGCATATGTTTCGTATCGCTCTTCGGATATGCGCTATGACCTTCTTTTTGTAATAAGTTCGTTACGTAATCTACTACCATTTCAGCCATTTTACGGTATCCTGTTAATTTACCACCTGCGATTGTAATTAAACCAGATTCAGAAGTCCAAATTTCATCTTTACGAGAAATTTCAGATGCATTCTTACCTTCTTCATAAATTAACGGACGTACACCAGCCCAGCTTGATTCAATGTCTTTCTCTGTAATTTTCACGCTTGGGAACATGTAGTTAATCGCATTAATGATGTATGTGCGATCTTCTGTTGTCATTTGTGGTACAGCTGCGTCTTTATCATAGAACGTATCTGTTGTACCTACGTATGTTTTTCCTCCGCGAGGAATCGCGAACACCATACGTTTATCTGGTGTATCGAAGTAAATTGCTTGCCCGAGTGGGAAACGTTTTTGATCAATTACTAAGTGAACACCTTTTGATAACTGAAGTACTTTTCCTTTTTTCGAGTTATCTTTTTCACGAAGTGTATCTACCCAAGGACCAGCTGCGTTTACAATTTTCTTACCGTAAACTTCATATACTTCACCGTCTAGTAAATCGATTACACGTACACCGCATACTTTTCCATCTTTATATAAGAAACTGTCTACTTTTGCGTAGTTAACAGCTTTCGCACCATGCTCAATTGCTTCTTTCATTACTTCAATTGTAAGACGCGCATCGTCTGTACGATATTCTACGTAGTAACCGCCGCCTTTTAATCCTTCTTTTTTTACAAGAGGCTCTTTGTTTAGCGTTTCTTCACGGTTAAACATCTTTCTGCGCTCGCTTCGTTTTACACCTGCTAAGAAGTCGTATACACGAAGACCAATTGATGTACTAAATGATCCGAACGTACCGCCTGTATGGAACGGAAGTAACATCCACTCTGGTGTTGTTACATGGGGACCGTTCTCATATACGATCGCACGCTCTTTACCCACCTCTGCTACCATTTTCACTTCAAGTTGTTTTAAATAACGTAGACCACCGTGTACAAGCTTCGTTGAACGACTTGATGTACCTGCTGCAAAGTCCTGCATTTCAAACACAATTGTTGATAACCCGCGTGTTGCTCCATCTAATGCAATACCAGAACCAGTAATACCTCCACCAATTACGATCACATCTAACTCTTGTTTATTTACTCCGTTTAATACGTCTTTACGTTGTTTACTTGAAAATTTCATGGTAATTCCTCCCTTTGATAACGAAAAAAGAGACCACAAACTCCGCTATAGATTTCGCCTCTATAGCGCGTTGTGGTCTCTCCAAATCTCCTACCGAATTATTAACTTGTCACCATTATAACACTGTTTATGATTATTTGAAAGCTTTTGTTGCTTCAATTGCTTTTTTCCATCCAGCATATAGCTCTTCGCTTGTTTCCGCTTCCATCGTTGGTTCAAAGCGTTTGTCCATATGCCACTGTGATTTAATTTCATCTTGGTTTTTCCAATATCCAACCGCAAGACCAGCTAAGTATGCTGCACCTAAAGCTGTCGTTTCGTTGATCACTGGACGCTCTACAGGAACATCTAAAATATCACTTTGGAACTTCATTAAGAAGTTATTTTTAACCGCTCCGCCATCAACGCGTAATGTTTTCAGTTCAATACCTGAATCTGCTTCCATTGCGCATAATACATCTTTCGTTTGGTAAGCTAAAGATTCTAGCGTTGCACGAATGAAATGCTCTTTCGTCGTACCGCGTGTTACACCAAACATAGCGCCGCGTACTTCACTATCCCAATAAGGTGTTCCTAGTCCAACGAATGCTGGTACAACGTATACACCGTCAGTTGATTCAACGCGAGAGGCATATACTTCACTCTCACTTGCATCTTTAAACATGCGCATTCCGTCACGTAACCACTGAATCGCAGAACCTGCTACGAAAATACTTCCTTCTAATGCATAGTTCACTTTACCATCTATTCCCCATGCAATTGTTGTTAATAGACCGTGCTCAGAAGCTACTGCTTTTTCACCTGTGTTCATTAACATGAAGCAACCAGTTCCGTAAGTATTTTTCGCCATACCTTCACCGAAACAAGCTTGTCCAAATAATGCCGCTTGTTGGTCACCAGCTACACCTGCAATTGGTACATTTTGACCGAAGAAGTGATAGTCAATTGTTTCTCCATATATTTCAGATGATGGACGTACTTCTGGAAGCATGCTCTTTGGTACTGTTAACATATCTAGAAGCTCATCATCCCATTGTAAGTCGTGAATGTTAAACATTAACGTACGTGATGCATTTGAGTAATCCGTTACGTGCGCTTTACCACCAGATAGTTTCCATACAAGCCACGAATCAATTGTTCCGAATAATAGATCGCCGTTTTCTGCTTTCTCTCTTGCACCTTCAACGTTATCTAAAATCCATTTTACTTTCGTACCAGAGAAGTATGCGTCAATTAAAAGACCTGTTTTTTCGCGAACCATTTCGCCATAACCTTTTTCTTTTAACTCATCACAAATTTCAGCTGTTTGGCGAGATTGCCATACGATTGCGTTGTAAATTGGTTTACTAGTTGTTTTATCCCATACAACCGTTGTTTCACGTTGGTTCGTAATACCGATACCAGCGATTTGTTCTGGTTTTACATCTGCTTCGCTTAAGCAAGTTGCGATAACTGCTAAAATAGATCCCCAAATTTCTTGCGCATTATGCTCTACCCAGCCCGGCTTTGGAAAATGTTGTGTAAACTCTTTTTGAGCTGAATGAACAATTTCACCTTTTTTATTGAATAAAATTGCACGTGAGCTTGTTGTTCCTTGGTCTAATGAAAGAATATATTTTTTCATATCGGTTTCCCCCTTATGCTACTTTTCTACTATTTGTATTGCTTCCGCTTTTTTTACTTGTCATATAAGAGATTGCTAGTACAATCACAGTTGCGATAATCACATAAATAAGTGCTGAATTTTGTTTTCCTTCAAATACAACTTGATGGAATAAACCTGCAAGTGATCCACCTAAAATTGGACCTACTACTGGAATCCATGCATACTTCCAGTTTGAACCGCCTTTTCCTGCAATCGGAAGGAAGAAGTGTGCGATACGCGGACCTAAATCACGTGCTGGGTTAATTGCGTATCCTGTTGTCCCACCTAATGATAAACCAATACTTACAATTAAGAAACCTACGATAAATGGATTTAATCCATCTGCAAATTTATTTGCACCAATTGCTAATATACCAAATACTAAAACGAATGTTCCAATCATTTCACTTAAAAGGTTTGCAAATGTGTTCGGAATTGCTGGACCTGTTGCAAATACACCTAACTTTGTTCCTGGATCTTCTGTTTCTTTCCAGTGTGGTAAGTAATGTAAATATACGATAACTGCCCCGATAATTGCCCCAATCATTTGTGCTACGATATAACCTGGTACGTCACTCCATGGGAACGCTCCCTTAAATGCTAGTCCTATCGTTAAAGCTGGATTCAAATGTGCCCCACTAATTGATCCAACCGCATACGCTGCAACCGCTACTGCTAAGCCCCAGCCCATTGTAATAACAATCCAACCTGAATCTTTCGCAAACGATTTCTTTAAACTTACACCAGCACAAACGCCGCCACCAAGTACGATTAACAACGCAGTCCCTATTAACTCTCCTAAAAATGCTGACATAGTATCCCTCCACAATCAATTTAAACGCTTCCAAATGTGATAGAGGTAAAATGAATGGCCATTCGTTTTTGTCAAAAGAAAAAGACCCACAGCTTTGCACGCTTCTATATAAATTTATATAGAAACAATGAAATGTGGATCTCTTCTTTTCTCCGTCACGTTTATTAACTTGTCTATAATGTTAACCTCTTATGAAAGCGGTGTCAACAGAATTTTTTCACATTTTCGTCACTTTTTTTGGTAATGTTTCCATAGTTCGCGTTTTGACGTCGTAATCGCTGTCGCACCAGCGTTTAAAGCTCTTTCCACATCTTCTACAGTACGAATAAAACCACCTGCTAAAATCGGTACACCAGTACGCTCTTTCACTTCAGCGATAATATCCGTCATTGCTCCCGGAAGCACCTCAATATAATCCGGTTTTGTCTTATCTAAAAGATTGCAGCTCTTCTCCATCGCACTCGAATCGATTAAAAAGATGCGTTGTATTGCCACAACACCTTTTTGCTTCGCCTTCATAATAACGCTCGCCTTTGTCGAAAGTAACCCGTACGGTCTAAACTCCTGACATAAATATTCCGTCGCATGCCCATCACTCTGCAAGCCATGAATTAAATCCACATGTAAAAACACCTTTTTACAATATTGCTTCGCAAGTGATATAACACTCTTCAATTGGCCGACATGAATATCTAAAATAACGATATATTCATACGAACTATGTAATAGCTTTTCCAAATCTTTAATTTGCCTCACTGCCGGCAAAATTTTCTGTTCATGAAATTCCATTCTAAATGTCCCCTTCTTTATGTCATCCTATCCTTTATAGTACACAATTTAAGTGAAAAGAACAGCTAGTGTAGGGGATTTCTTTCAAATCTTTCCTCTATTTATATATTTTCTTCAACTTATCCGATCCCATACCACCTATAATCATGAATGCAAGGGGCAAAAGATTCATTACATATGGCGCATCTGCTACAATTGTAATACTTGCTCCTGCAAATTTATTTAGCATCCATACAACGATTTTTGTAATAAATAAAAATACGCCCATCATAAATAAACTATCAAAAAACACCTTCCATTTTGGATACGCCAATTGCTTACTATCTTCAATTACTTTCTGCGTCAATTCTTTATCACTCCTTAGCAGTTCATCAATTGTAATACCGAACAGATCACTTAAATGAATAATAATTTCAATGCTCGGATAGTTCTTCCCCGTCTCCCATTTCGAAACAGATTGCCTACTCACATGAAGTTTTTCAGCCAAATCATTTTGCGACCAATTTCTTTTTTCCCTTTCTTCTTTTAAACGCTCACTAAAAATCATACTGTGTTTATCACCTCTCTATGCCCATTATGTTCAAATAAATGATGAAGAGTAAAGCTAGTTATCGTTGCATTTCCTGCGCAACTTATGCGTTACAGCTTATAATGGCGCTATTTTATATGTATCTTCCCTATACTATGCTCCAATAATAATTTCCCGAACAATAATACAAAGAATGGATACTAATAAAGTGAAACTTTAATCAGCCCTCACTAATCGGGCTTTTACGGACAGCCCGCGCCCCACCTAACTTCTTTGATTCCGCTGAATTTTGAGGTGGGTCTTACTGCCCGGCAAATAGCGGGATAAAGACTAGATTAGGCATAAAAAATACGCCATCCCTTCTTATCAGTCTCCAGAAAGAATAACGCAAATTTTCATTTTTACTCATCATTTTTCGGACTATATGAAAACCCCGGATATTTCACAACAGGCCACTTCTCCTTACGCAGAGAATCCATTACTTGCGGGCCAACATGTATATTACTCTCCACTATTTCTTTAGGAGTCAGTGCCATCCATTGATTTAACGATACATCTTCAAAACGATTGCTTCTGAACATCTCTAAAAACCATAATGTTTCGGTACCTGTATTTTGAATATAATGCCCCGTCGCAAACGGTACATATCCGACATCGCCAGCTCTATAATCAAATGTACGAGCGGTACCATTTCCAAGAAACACAGTCATTCTCGCTTCCCCTGTCAAATAATATTGCCATTCATCATTATTCGGATGCCAATGAAGTTCTCTCATTCCACCAGGCTCAACCTCAACGAGCGCTGCTGCGATTGTTTTGGAAATAGGGAAATTTGTGGAATCTACAATTCGAACGCTACCACCAGGCGTCTTAATCGGCTTTTGTTTTAACAATTCATGTTTAAATGTTAAAGGAACTTCTCCTTTCGGTGATTGAACTTCCTGACTTTCAAGGGAACCTGGCACCTCTCCTTGATAAATATAAACTTGATCTGAAGGGATAGAACGAAAAGCACTCTCAGGTACTCCAAAATTAGCCGACAACACCTCTTTTGGCGTATGCGCAAACCAATCAGAAATAGCTAAAGTAGATAAATCAGAAAAATGTCCATCATCGAAAACGAGTAGAAATTCACAATGTTCCAATCCTTGAATGGAATGCGGAATACCAGGCGGAAAATACCAAAGATCACCTGGTCCAACATCAGCAATAAAATTCCGTCCATTTTGATCAACAGCCGTTATGCGTGCCCGTCCTAAAAGCATATACGCCCATTCCGCTTCTTTATGCCAATGTAGTTCTCGTACTCCACCGGCCGTTAAACTCATATTTACTCCTGCAATCGTCGTCGAAACCGGTAGTTCTCGAACAGTAATCTCCCGAGACCACCCGCCTTGTTTCAAAATCATAGAAGTGTCCGAGAATGAAAACTTCAAGTTAGGAACTAACCCTGCATCCGTTATAGGCGGAACAAGCATATTCGGATTTTGAATATCCCGCATAACATTACGAGGTCCAGAATCAATCGCACCTGCTCCGTCGCTGCGGATTGGTTGTGGCACATTCCTTCCTGCTTCATTAACAGTACGTTTCTTCATGATTACACTCCTTTTTCATCCGGTTATTAGGTGAAAAGCCTCCATCATAGTGTATGAATTGGGCTTTAGATGGTTACAGTTACTATGGAGTTACATCAACTGCCTATCATTATCGTTTTGTTCATTTCTCAACTTATACTAGTATGGACAGCGTCTGGAAAGATAATGAAGAAATTAAATTAAAACTAATAAAAAACCCTGTAAAATTTATTACAGAGTTTTTCACCAATTATTTATTGTTTTACATATCGAATACGAACATTATCGTCCATATGATAAATTTGTAATGTGTTCCCATCATAGTTTTGCAATTTATACATGATACTATCATTTGTTAACTTTACTTCTTGACCGTCTTTAACTGCTTTTGTTACTTTTAAAGATAACTGGAATGATGGGACATCCACCGTATATGTTCCTGTTAAATAGTTATCTTTATTCGGATAAGAACCATTCGCATAAGACTCAAATGTTTTATCACCTTTTAGTACTAGCGTAGTTTTTACGCCACTGCCGTAATCAATACCCCAATTACCAATAATCTCAGTACCATCTTTAATGTTCTTCTGCATGTTGCTATAACTAATTCCTAACTCTTCACTTGTACCAACTGTATCTACAAATACCCCAGTTTTTGCTTGACTTTTATCTGTTTGAGCCTGACTGCCAGTAGTTGGGTTTGCCTGTGTAGAACTACTTGTTGTACTAGTAGATTTTTCCGTGGTTGTATCACCTTTTACTTCAGCCCTTAACTTATCAAATGTAGGTTTCCAAATACGTTTTGCTTCCTCTAATTTTATATTTGCTTTATTTAAGATTTCCTTATCAGTCTCTAAGCTAAAACCTTTATCGTTGAATAACTTCTCTATTTCACCGAATGTTTCTCTTAGTTTACCTGCAGCTCTTTCAATCTCTTTTTGGTCTTCTTTATGTTTTGGCGGTGCAGAAATCTTCTCTATCTTATCAAATACTTTATAGATGTCTTTAACACTATCTAATACCTCAGCTTTTGATTTACTTCCGTTTCTCAAATCCTTTACAGATGCATCATAGTAATCAAATCGTCTTAACATATCCTGTTCAATGTCTAATAAATATTGTGCATAATCTTCATCTAAAACTCGAACCTTTTGAACATCTTTACTTTCTTCTTTCGAATTAGTTGATTTTTCTTTTGTTCCAGAAGACTTAGCTTTACTTGTTTCTTCTGTCTTTGCTTCTTTACTTGCCGAATCTTTTACTGTAACACAACCACTTAATAATAATGTAACTGGAACTACAGCAGCCATTAGTTTCTTCACTTTCATACCTCATACTCCTTAAAGTAATTTACTCTTAGTTTGTTTTGCTACCGATACTCTTCGCTGCTTCTTCAAACAGTTTTGAACCTTCTTGTGCTTTACTTAATGATTGATGCATTTTACTCTCGTCTTCTTGGTCTAATGCATCAAAGAGAAGTTGGAAACAATCCGCATACAGTTCCATCGATTGCTTTATCTTCACTTGTTCTCCCTGTAATTCAGGAGGTGCTTGTAGATTCTTCAGTTTCGTTGTGGTTGCCTTTGCTCCACCTAAACTCAGTTGTACTTCACTTTTCTTTTGTTTGTATGATTTTACGTCTGAATCTGCTATTCCTTCAATTAATTTCATTGTATTTTCAATTTGAGTAGCACTATTTATGATATCTGCCTTGTACCTTTCAACATCTGAACCAGTTACCTTACCAGTTGAAGAAGTTGAATTATTTGAAGAAGAACTTGGTTGACTACTTGATGAGCTACTATTTGTACCTTCACCTTTCGCTACAGATAAGCTATCCTCTTTCTTGCTATCAGTTGACTTACTCTCTTTTTCAGAAGTCTTATTCTCTTTCTCTACCTTTTGCGTCTCTTCTTTCTTTGTTTCAGCTTTCTTACCATCAGTTTCAATTGTAATACAACCACTCAATAACATAACTGGTAACGCTAAACTTACTAATTTCTTTGCTTTCATGATTACTAATACCCCTTTATTTGTAAAATGTAGTGCAAACAAGTTAATATACTTAACTAATAAATTCCCCCCGAATAATTCATTAAAATCTATCGCCCATATATTACCTGTATATTCATAATCTTTCTATATATATATCATTTTACAAAGAATTACATATTTGGTCAAAGGGATTTATGTAGTCCTTAAAAGGAAATTTTAATAGCAAAGAAAAGAAGCTAACAATAAATTGTTAACTTCTCAGCTTAAGGAAAAAATAGTATCTTTCCTTATCTTCTAATATCTAGGTTGTGATTGAATATTTGTAAGATGAACATCATACATATCAATGATTTCAAGAAATCTATCAGCTTCACGGAAAACATGGTCTGCCAATAATGGATGAATGATGCTCTTTATTTTACATTGCTCAATTAAATCACGTGCTGTTTTCTTAAAATCCCGAAGAGATGCAACCGACACACGATTTTGATCTAAAAATTGATCTAAAAGAGGGGCTGTTTGGGATTGTGGTTTCATAGATTCTAAGTCAATTGCTTGATACATCAATTCATCAAAATCATTGCTAAAATTCCGTGCTGTATCTACAAGCTTTCTTTCCGATGGATCAAGAAGATGACCAATAAATTTAGCATGGTCTGCCATAATCCGTAAAAAGAAAACATTTTCTTTAATAATAGCATCAGGAAGAGCATCTAATTTACCTTCATTTAATTGTATTAAACGTTTTCTAAAATAATCAGCTTCCCTACTTGTATGGTCAACTAAAAGTGGAAAGTTATTTTGTCCTGGCAATTTACATGTGAGAATTAACCCTAAAATTTTCCGTTTAAATCCCCAAATATTAGTTGCGGCTTGTTGT
The DNA here is from genome assembly GCF_002975115.1 of Bacillus sp. MYb78. NCBI lineage: Bacteria > Bacillati > Bacillota > Bacilli > Caryophanales > Bacillaceae > Bacillus > Bacillus sp. MYb78. The sequence goes on along the minus strand of NZ_PCOB01000019.1, from coordinate 16,604 downwards.
ACTTCTGCATTAAATCTTTTTATTTGCTCAGGATCTGTTTCATTTGTATAGGAATGCGCTATTTGTTCAATATGTTCAAACAATCGATAAAATTGATTCGCCTCTTCGATTAGTTGAGTATCCTCGCATCTAAATCCCAAGCGAAGAAAAAAAGAATGCTCTTTCATGATTCTAGACCAAAAACGAATTTCATTTAATGAACGCTCAACAAACATTACAGACGTAACCCCTGTATCAGGATGTAATGAAGTTTCATCCCTATGCATTGTTAATCCCCCCCAGTAAAATCCCCGCTAGTTCCATTCTTATGAGGAAAAATATATATAAATGCCATCAATAAAAGTTTATGATGACTCTCTTATACATGTAAAATTAAACTAATATAACCTTAGCTTGATGAACATATACTGCTCCCCCAGAAGAAAAAAGGCTACCACCTAGATGTAAAATCCTACTAGGTGGTAGCCTTTCAAAATTTCTATTAAAGCAATACCGAATCTTTATCACTATCCTGATTACGTTTCTCACGCTCTTCTTCTAAGCGCTTCATATATACTTCGCCTTCTTTTTCAATAAACTCATTATCCATATCTTGCTCTTTTTTCGAAGTATATAAAACCATGTAGCCACTTAGTACAATCCCGACAATTACAAGATAAACCCACCATGGTAAAGTTTCCAAATCACTTCATTCCTTTCCTTAGACAAGCCTTATTAGTTTCACTTTATGAGGAAAGAAGTGGATTTATGCTTAAAATTTTTATTGTGGATGCTTCGCGAAAAATGCTTGTACATATTCCATAAACTCAATTGGTTCCTGACGAAACGGTGCGTGGTATCCTTTTTCAATAATATGAAACGTACTATTTGCAAATAGCCCATGATACAGTTCACCATTTTTCCAAGAAACACTTTTATCATGTCGTCCCCATATAATTAAAGTCGGTACCTTAATTTTATCAGCTTCCATCGCAATGCGGCGCTCTCTCATTTTCGTAAGCTGATCATAATGCTCTTTATCATCACGACTATTTTTTACTTCATTTTTATTATACTTCGTAATCTCAGTTACAGTTTGTAAGTCCGTCGATAGCGGTGGTACTTCATAACTTTCTTTTTGTTGGAAAGACTCTATCCCTGTAGCATCCGCCAAGATGAGATGCGTCACTGCATCCGGATATAAATACGCTAAATTAAGGGACATCTCTCCGCCCATCGAATGGCCGAGCACCGCAAACTGATCGTATCCGAGCTTCTTCATTAACTTATAATATAAATTCACTTGCGCAGGAAACGAATACTGAAAATCAACCGGCTTAGAAGAACGCCCAAACCCTAAAATATCAACCGCAATAATCGTATGATCTCGCACTAGTTCCGGATAAATATCACTAAACCCATCAGAAGAACCACCAAACCCATGCAACATAAGTAAAGGAGGTTTTCCCTCACCAATTTGTTTAAAATAAATCGTCTGTCCATCAATTTGCGCCATACTCTCTTTCGTATTCAGCTTCATCATAACAGTATCTTTCACTTCTCCAACCTTCGCAATCGGCTTCTCAACGAAGTTACAAACAATTAACAAAACGAGCACAATACCGCTAATCATATAAAACTTAAACCTTTTCAAAGTTCCCGTCTCCTTTCTCTTGTTGCTATTTAAAGTTTTTACATTTTTTGGTTATTTTATGTTCTCTTTTTAATTGTAACTAAAACAGTTACAATTATACTAAAAAAATATAACTCATTTCTGTTACTAATGGTTATTCTGTAACCATTATAGTTACACATTTAAAGTAAGTCAATTCTTTTCTCTACATGACCTGAAAATAGAAAAAGGGACTTCATGTTGAAGTCCCTTTCTTTGTTATTATAGTTGGCTTACTCCGCCGTCGCCTTTATTATCTGCTGGTGCTCCGCCTGTGTCACCAATGTTAACGTAGTCTGGTCTTGCTGGTGCTCCTCCTGTGTCTCCTATATTAACGTAGTCTGGTCTTGCTGGTGCTCCTCCTGTGTCTCCTATATTAACGTAGTCTGGTCTTGCTGGTGCTCCTCCTGTGTCTCCTATATTAACGTAGTCTGGTCTTGCTGGTGCTCCTCCTGTGTCTCCTATATTAACGTAGTCTGGTCTTGCTGGTGCTCCTCCTGTGTCTCCTATATTTACAGCTTGATTTGTAAAAGAACTATTGAACCCAATTGATAATACCCCTACTAATGCAGTCCCAACAATAGCCAAACGAAATTTCTTCATTATTTTAACGCTCCCTTTTCCAATATATTTTTTTGAGCCTTATTATTCATATAAAAATATTTACTTGCCTTAACATGATCATCAAATTCATAAAATTTCAGTGCTAAAATTTCAGTGTATTCTTGAATACAATCCCATAATCTTTCTCTCTCAAAATAAGAAAGTCCTTCTAAAATTACATCTTCAATAATTGATACTGAAGATTTTCCATTGAGTTCTTTCAAAATTTTAAACCGATGTTGAAATTCTTTTTCTCCTAAATCAACACAAATATTTAAACCTTTTTCAACAATTGGATTCGCTAAATTATATTGTCCTAATTTGTAATGTTCATGTGCTTCTACAAACAAGGCTTTAAAGTGTTCTGGGTAATTTTTGGTCACCTCAGATATATGACGAATCGCTAATTCTGAAAGATTTTGACTAGCATAAAGCCAAGCTAAATTATGCCGAACCATTAGCATATATTTTTTTTGATCTGCTTTTTGCAATACTTCCATAGCAGAATTAAAGTTTTCTTCCGCTAATTCATAGTGATCTATGTCTACACAACATAGTCCAAAAGCATTTTCACATAATCCTACTTTTATTTCATAGCCTGGATATTGTAAAAATGCTGCTTTTGCCCTATTCAAGTAATCTATTGCATGAACTTGGTCATATTTTTGATAATAGAAATTCCCCATCCGATAATTAAACTCCGCATGTTCTATCGGATCGGCAATATATTTCAATAACTTCTCAGCTTGCTCATACTGTTCTTTCGCTTCATTATAATTTGAAATTAATGTGCAATGAAACCCTTTAAAAAAGTGATAGTAATAAGCTAGAACACCTTCTGCTGGGATTTCAAAAGATTCCACTTTATCAAAACTATCTTCTCTAACCCCAATCCAATCAACTAATGCATCATATCTAAAATTCAACAACGCATGATAAAGCAATACATCCTGATCTACGTCCAACCCACTAATCTTACTTTCAATCTCCTCTTTCATTTCCGTAGCTTTCTCTATATTTTGCTGTAACATTACACGATACCAATCATCTAAAGAATGTTTCATTTGCTCCCGCGTTACTACATCTGCTCCCATACACTCGCATCTCCTTTTCTCAAACTTACAAAATTAGTATTTTTATACAATTATCAAAATTGTATATTACCACTCCTTTTCTATGCATTGAAAAATAATTATCAGAAAATTTAATATTTTGATTAATTATACCAAAGTTTTCCTTTTTAATAACTTGAGAAACAATTGTCAGAAAACTTACTAGGATAAATAAAAAAGCAAGCAGTTCCAGCACTCCGCTAAAACTACTTGCTCTCCTACTTACTATCTCTATTTTTACTCTTTAATAAATTCCTTCGTACTTCTCACTGTATCAATTGGACGAACTAATTTTTCAATTTCTTCACGTTTTGGCTCTAGGAATGGAGGTAAAGATAATTTTTCACCAAGTGTTTCGTATGGCTCATCTCCCATAAATCCTGGGCCGTCTGTTGCAAATTCAAATAAGATTTGTGGTGCAACTCTTGCGTATAATGACTCGAAGAAGTGACGATCTACATAACCCGATGAAGGAAGCCCTACGCTACTGATTCTCTCAATCCATTCTTCTAATACAGCGCGATCTTCTACGCGGAATGCCGCATGGTGCACTGTACCAAAACCTTGTTGTGCTTCAGGAAGAACTGTATTATGTTCTACGATGACAGATGCACCGTTTCCACCTTTATTCACTTCAAATAAATAGAATTCTCCTTCTTGCGCAACCTCTTTAAATAATAAAACTTTTTCTAACACTTCTTTGAAGAAACTAAAGTTTGCAATACGGATGAATACAGGCCCTAAACCAGTAATTGCATATTCTAATGGAACTGGTCCGTTTTGCCATGGTGTACCTGATTCGATCCCTTTATCAAGTTCATCTGAGATTAATTGATAGCGTTGGTCATCAAAGTCAACGAAAGAAAGAGTTTTCTTACCAAATTGCTCTTTAATTCCTGTATGTTCTACTTCAAGACGGTCAAAACGTTTCACCCAATACTCTAATGCTGCATCAGTCGGAACACGGAATGAAGTTTTTGAAATTTCATTCGTACCGTGTACTCCTTTTGGAATACCTGGGAAGTCAAAGAATGTCATATCTGTTCCTGCACTACCTTTATCATCTGCAAAGAATAAATGATACGTTTGAATGTCATCTTGGTTTACTGTTTTCTTAACTAAACGCATTCCTAAAACGTGAGTGAAAAACTCATAGTTTTTTTCTGCACTACTTGTAATCGCTGTAACGTGGTGAATTCCTTTTAATTGGTTCATTTTATATTCCTCCAATGGGTTTCATTTATATGTTAAATTTGTATATTTTCTTCTATTACTTCTCTTCAATCGGTGCTAAATTCGCTTCAATCTCTGCACGCTGATCTTCTAAGAACGGTGGTAAATCAAGTTTTTCTCCTAAATGTTCCACATCTCCATCAACTGTAAACCCTGGTCCATCTGTCACAATTTCAAAAAGGATTCCGTTTGATTCACGGAAATATAAGCTTTTAAAGTAGAAACGGTCGATGATTCCTGAAGACTGGAAGCCTCTTTGTTTCACCTGTTCTTCCCAATAAGCAAGCTCTGCATCGTTTTTCACGCGAATTGCTAAATGGTGAATGCTACCGCGGCCCGGCTTTTCAGTAGGACCATCTAAATATTTCACAACGATTTCTCCAAAAGCCTCTCCTTTAATGGATTGAAAAATTGCTTCCTCTTCGCTGCGGCTAACCTCTGTATAACCAAACATCTCTGTAAGTGTACTCGCCATTTTATCAAGTCTACGAACTGTCATTTCCACAGAACCCATTCCTTGAATTTGATGCTCTGCAGGAACTTCTGATTTCTCCCAAGTTTCCCAGTGCTCTACTTTTTCTCCGTTTGAAACGAGTAATACTAAGCGAAGACCTTCAGCATCCTCAAATTGCAAAGCAGGACGATTTGCATATGTTGTCATTTCACTATGTTTCACATCAAATTTTTCAAAGCGTTCTTTCCAGTAATGCAAGCTATCCTCTGAAGGAACGAGTAATCCAATTCGAGTAATCGCATTCGTACCGCGATATGTTCTTCCTACTAATGGAATTTCAAAAAATGATAATTCCGTACCTGGACTTCCTGTTTTATCTCCATAAAATAAGTGGTACATTGACGGATCATCTTGGTTTACTGTCATTTTCACACGACGCAAGCCAAGCACGTTTTTATAAAAGTGATTATTTTCATTTGCATTTTTCGTAACCATTGAAATGTGATGATGCCCTTTAATTTCATACATTGGTTATTCCTCCGTTTCGTTTTACTAGTCAAGTGATAACTAAAAAAATAACATTTCCCACAACTAATATGGTTTTTAGCTTTTCAATTTATTCTTAATTATGTTTTTGTAAATTCATCTTAGTTTTTACTGTATAAGTTACTTTGTTTTTTAATCGAAAACAACTGAGTGTATGTTTTTCATATGACTCAATCGCTTTCGTTACTATCACTTTACACCTCAAGTGATTGAAAAGCAAGTGAAAAATCTCGAATTCAAGATTTTTTTGTTAAATAACATTTAGGGTGTAAAATCATTAATTTCTGGATAGCGTCACATCACTATCAAGCTAAAGACTCAAAGCTCTCCATGCCCATCAAGCTACCAAGAATACACTACCCCAAAACGATAAAAATGAACTTCGTTGCTATAAAAGACAACTTTTTTGCTCCGAGGGAATTATAGAATTTTATATCTTTACAATTATTTATGGGGAGTTAATTCGTTTTTTTCAAGAATAAGTAATTTCTTAAATAGAAGTTCACGTACCTCTTCCTTATGATAATTAATTTTTGTTGATTGATAAGAAATTTAATGAATGATTATTCGAATATGCTTTCGTAAATGTTAAATGTAGTTTTTAGATAATGTTTGGTCAAGTTGATACTAATACCCTCGATAAACGAAAGAAAATTAAGAGTGTTCCGAGAAAAAGTAATTAAAAAACGCTCATTTACAGAAGAACATTATTCAAGTGAAGCCCTCTATAATTCAATTACAACTCCTTGAAAGTTTATGATACTATCCTGATCACACTTTTTATATTTAATGTTTTAAGGAAAAAAGCTATACTATAAGCGAAACTAAAAATCAGAAAGGAAATACCATAACATGGAAAATTATATGCTATTTATCCTTACAGCACTCCTTATTATAATGATGCCTGGTCCCGGTTTTGCTTTAGTTACAAAAAACACTATCTCTCATGGTAGAAATGGTGGGATAAAGACCGTCTTAGGAACGGTATCTGGAATGATGATTCATACAATAATGGCTACACTAGGACTCTCTGCTATCTTAATGAAATTTGCTATGCTATTTACATTAATAAAATATGCTGGGGCATTTTATTTAATTTATTTAGCTGTAAAGTCAATTAAAAGTGCCTTTTCTAAACAAGAAAAGGTGTCAGGTTCAGTGGAGATAAACTCTAAGGATATTGGAACGGTTAAAAGTTTTAGACAAGGATTTACCACGGCAATCTTAAACCCAAAAACGGCTGTATTTTTCCTTAGTTTTCTACCCCAATTTATTGTGAGTAATCAAAGTCATTTCTTCCAATTTCTTTTGTTGGGATTCACATTTACGACTTTGACAGCAATATGGTATTTACTTTATATCTCTCTAATACGTCAATTAAGAACTTTTTTAAGAAAAGAAAAGGTGAACCGTACAATAGAGGGTATTACTGGCACAGTATTATTAGTATTTGGAGTTAGGCTATTTTTCCAAAAATAAATATGTAATAGAGAGAGTTTAAAACTTTCGGTTTTTCCAATAAATGAATCAATATAAAAAGTATGGCTTTCAAACAGTAAAAAAGTGAACAAACGGGTGTGTTTGTGGAATAAGCTTCAATAAAATAACCAAACTTTTTATAAAGAAGTGAATCGATTATATTAAAATTGATATAAAGGCGTTATCCTTTCCTATGATTTCTCAGAAAGAATAACGCCTTGCTCTTTTTAGAGGGTATTTTGTCTAGTTAGCTTGATAGCGATGTGGTTCTATCCCTTATAAAGTGAAACTTTAATCAGTGGGGGTTTTGTTCATCCCCCACTGATTATTAGTTGAACCAATCGGGCTTTTACGGACAGTTGATCCCCCACCTAACTTCTTTGCTTCCGCTGAATTTTGAGGTCGGGGTCTTACTGCCCGTTAATGCGGGATAAATGTTACAAAAACATTTATAATAGCTCTAACTTGCACATTGCTTCCCGTTAATATAATACGCTGATTCTGTGAAAACCGTAAATACAACCTCTACTTCTGGAAGTCCAAAATCCATTACATATGTAGTAATGGCCTTGGCAAATCGATCACGAATTTCCTGTCCACGCTCGAACCATTTCACTTCAATAAGAGGAAACGCTTCTATTTCTTCTCCATTGAATATAAACGTAGAACTTGGTAGTTCCAACGTAAAATTATCCGTACCACACTCACAAATCTCTGCGAGCTCTTCTACTAATGGCTTGCTTATGTGTTTTAATTGTTCAGTAGTAATTCCACGAAACACAATATGCGGCATGTAAATCCCTCCTTTAGATAGTTTTATATTTGCCCACATCATAGCACAATTCTCCCACCTTTTAACAAAAATAGATGCTAAACAAGTTTCAACTCTTATTTTTAGGCCTGTTATACAGGCTGAAGCGATTCTAAGTATCTGCCATATTAAAGTTGATATGCTCCCATTCTAGTGGTGAGATATGTTTTAATCGTTCTTCGTTAATCCCATGCGTACTTCTTAACTATTTCATTTAATTTTTAATAAAGAAAACAGCCTCACTAAGCTTTTAAAACTTAATGAGGCCACTTTATTCACACTTTTAATTATGGAACGTCGGTTTATAGAACGAACGATTATCAAGTGCAAAGACACGCTCTGTGTATTCACCTGGTTTTGTGCGTCCTAATGCGCGGTCCATCATGTTCATTTTTGCATCTAAGTTATCGATGTAGTGCAGAATTTCTGCTTCTTTTACTAATGGTGGTTTTGGGCTACCCCATTCTGCTTTTCCGTGGTGCGAAAGGACGATGTGTTGAAGAATTAATACTTCTTCTGCATCGATTCGCAATTCGTCTGCTGCTTTACCAATTTCGTTCACCATGATAGAAATGTGGCCTAGTAAGTTTCCTTCTAACGTATACGTTGTAGAAATTGGGCCAGATAGTTCAATTACTTTACCAAGGTCATGTAAAATAACGCCTGCATATAGTAAGTCTTTATCTAATGATGGGTATAGATTTGAAATAGCTTTCGCTAAATCTAGCATCGATACGACGTGATAAGCTAGTCCAGATACGAACTCGTGATGGTTCTTTGTCGCTGCTGGATATTCTAAAAATTCGTTTTGATGCTTATTTAACAAATGTCTTGTTAGACGTTGAATGTTCGGGTTTCTCATTTCAAATATGTATTGTGTAATTTTCTCAACCATATCTTCTTTTTTCACTGGTGCTTTTTCTACGAAATCCGAGATGTCTGTTACTTCATTTTCATTCGCAACACGGATTTGTTTCACACGTAATTGAATACGTCCTTTGTAGTTTAAAATATCACCAGCTACTTTAACGATTGTTTCTGCTACATATTGTTTCTCAACTTCTGGTGATACGTCCCATAGCTTCGCTTCAATATCTCCACTTGGATCTTGTAAGATTACTGTTAAAAATGGCTTTCCATTACTTGCTAGACCTTTTGTCGCTGTTTTAATTAACAAGAAAACATCGACTTGTTCACCAACTTCATATTCTGCAATTTTCTTTTTCATTCGAATTCCTCCACCAAATCAGTTACTTTTAGTATAGCATATCACAACTCATTTTCTTTACGCTTATGTGTTAATTTTACAATCTGTTTTTCTGTAAAATACGCGAGTAAATGCGCATGACATGTAAAGAAGATGACTTGTCTATCTTTTGCGATTTCCTTTATTAGTTCAATCGTTCGATCCGTCCTTACCGCATCAAAGTGCACGAAACTATCATCAATAATAAATGGGTAATCATGTTCAAATGTTTTCGCAAGTGCAAATCTCAGCGATAAATATAACTGCTCCGCTGTCGCTTGGCTTAGTTCATGACTGTAAAAACGTATACCGTCGTTACGTTCAACAACGAACGGCTCCGCCTCTGACGGTGAAAAGATTTTACTATAGCGTCCGCCCGTTAAATAGACGAAATACTCTTCTGATTTTTGTAAAATACGAGGCAGATGCACTTCATGATAATATTGCTTCGTTTTCGTTAACACCGTTTTTGCGGCCGCATAAGCAGCCCATTTCTTCACTTGTTCACGCAATTGCGCTTTTTTCATTTCCCATTCATGCATTAAATCTCCGTACGTACTACCTTCTTCTAAATTCGCAATTTCCATACGATGTTTCGCGATGCGCTCTGTCAGTTCTTTCTCTTGCACCAGACAGTTTTGTACGACTGTAATTTCTCTCTTTAATTTCTCTTCATAACCGTCAGCTTCGTAATGTTCAGCTAATGATAAACTCTTTAAACGCTGTTCTAACAGATCAATTTGCGGTAATAAACGCACTACTTGTTTCTCAGCATCTTCACGTTTTTCCGCTAGTTTACCTGCTTCTAAAAACATCTCTTCATCTGTAGCCTCTGCAATATGCCATAAACTGTCTCGTTCTACTAGCAATTGCTTTAATTGTTCTTGCATAAACTCATATTCTTCTTGCCATTCCGCCAGTTTTTCTTTTAACTGCTTACAAGTTTGGCGCTTCTCTTTCTCATTTTGCATACGACTTTGTGCCCCGTGTAGCTTACTATACTCCGCACTACCGATAACAGCTTCTAGTTTCTGTTCAAAATGCGAAATCATTTCATATAATGAAGATTTTCGCGTGCCTTGTTTTTCTAACTCCCGATATAATTGCTGCATTTTTTCAATACGCTCAAACGCTGGCAATATGTGTGCATACGTATAAAATTCTGGGAACATATAGCGCGTTTTATATGCATCTACTTGTTCTCCCGCCTGGAACGTTTCTCTCTCCCATTCCTCATACGATGAAACGACTTTATCATAAGCTCGCTCCATTTGCTGCAATTTATAAGACTCACGCTCAAATAGCTTACGAATTTCTTCATCTTTTTCTAACTGATAGCGAACAGACATCGCTTCTTCACTTTGTCTCCCGCCAGCACTTTGCCGAAGAGTAAGAAGCTCTTCTTGTAATCCACTTGACGGATCTTTATATAAAACAAGAGCAAGGACAATCCCTACAAAAACAATAACACTAATAAATAAGAGCGGGCGGTTATCAATAAATAAACTCGTGAATAAAACAAGCGTGTTAATAAGAAGTAACAGAAGACAAATTCTTTGCCACTGCTTTTTCTTTTGCATAGCCGCTCCTGCTTTTTCTTCATACTTACGTTTCATTCTCTCTGCACCCATATCGATAAACGCCGCGTCTTGGAACGATTTCTCTTTCTCAACTAACGTATTTCGCTCTTCATCAACTAACATTTGTTTCTGAATCTGTCTTATATTTTCTTCTTGTTCTTCTAATTGCTCTTGCGCTACTTTAAAACGATCATCAAGCTGTGCTTTTTGTGTTTCTAATTCACGTGCCTTTTGCACGGTTTGCGTAATTAATTCTTTCGTTGCCAAACTCATGTCAAACGCAAGAACCGCTTCCTTTTCAAAAGTAGCACCAATTTGTTGTTCTAGTTCTGCAATTTCTTCTTTTATATTCGTAATACTTCCTGTCATATCACGCATTTCTTGGCACGCATTTTCATAAGACAAATGCTGCATACGAAGTTCTTCTACATAACTTTCTTTTTGTAAAAACTCTTCATCTATTTGAATCGAGGCAATTTCCGATTGCACTGTCTCGATTTTCTTATGGAGCGAATCAACTTGTAACTGAAGCGGCTCCATCTTCGCCTTAATCGCTTCATAGCGCGCCATTCCGTTTACAGGAAACTGCCCGCTCTCATTTTCTAACACTTTCTCATGCGCACGCTTTTCAATAACGAGTGGCTCTAGCGCTGCTAATATTTCATAATCTTGCTTTCGCCTTTCTGCACTCTCTTTCTCTCCGCGAACAGAAGCAAGTTTCTCTTCACTTTCTTTTAATTGCTCGACTTGTTTTTCATACGTGCCAATTTTCCCTTGCCACTCTTTCATCTTCTCTTCAAGTTTCTTCATTTCTTGCAGTGACACGTTAATTTCCGGTTTACGCCCACTCGGTTTAAAGCGTTGATCCATTTCTTTTTCTAGCTTTTTATCTAACTGTAATAGCGCATCGCTTCCGACTGCACTTGCCGAAAATAAATAATTGCCAATATCCGCTTCGCCGAGCTGATGAATATTTTGAAGACCATGCATATCAAATGAAAAGACCGATTCAAATAAACTTTCATTCATCCCGCTTAATATGTCGTTTAAAATCTCCTCGCCGCCCGTTTTCCCGTCTTCAAAATAAACGGTCACCTCGCCAGCTGCCGTCTTTGGCAATCGTTCAATTTTCAAACGACCGTATTGCTCTGTTTGCACAGTCAGCGCACCGCCATACTTCCCGCCTTCTTTCGGCTCATAACGGCGCTGTCCTCTCGTCGGAAAACCGAACAGAATACTTTTCATAAACGAGCGAATTGTCGATTTCCCCGCTTCATTTTCACCGTATAGCACCGTCAGCAAGGAAAGATCCATTTCCACATTTTCTAATTTTCCATACCCATAAATATGGAGTTTTTCAATTTTCATTTTTTATCCCTCTCTTGCTGGAATAATTGTTCTAAAATAATATTTTCTGCTTCCTTCTGAATCTCTTTCTTCTCTTCTTCTGTAAAAGATTCAATACTATTACGCGCTACAGGGGATGTCCAAATGGTGCGCAACACGCCGTCCATATTTGTGAAAGCTTCTAACTCTTTTAGCACACTACCGACGAAATGATTTTCCGCTTTCAAACGTTCGATTTCTGCAAAAGAAACCGTCTCATTTTTCCACTTCATTGCATATAAGAAATCTTTTCGCTCTTCGCCAGATGCTAAAATGTGAAAAATCTCTTCCACACGCTTTTCGTCACGCAAATAAGGAGAAAGTGGGCCCTGCCCTGTGAATACGACAGTTAAAAGCGTCCCTTCCTCTTCTCTTCGGCAATCATTCATCGCAGTTGACATGCTCGTCATAAGTTCATCAACAGTTTCAAGTCCATCAATACAAACCTCGATCTCATCCCATACAACATCTGCCGTATGGAAAAATGAACACTGCGTTCCTTGTTTCGTAAGTTCAATAAGGTACGCACCCTTCTCGCCTGTTTCCTTACGATGACGACCTTGTATGTTTCCTGGATAAATAATGTATGGCTCTTCTGATAAAATTTCACGTTTATGTATATGGCCAAGAGCCCAATAATCAAACTGTTTTTCTTTCAATTCACGAATTTGAAACGGTGCATAGCGATTATGCTCTGCATCTCCTTCCACACTTCCGTGAAGCATGCCAATATGAAAAGGCGCATCACTCATTTTCGTATACTGCGCTGTCATATTATCCGTTACCGCTTGCTGCAAATAACTAAACCCATAAATAGAAGCTAATAGCTCACCATTTTTATAAAATGATTTCTCTTCTACATAAGGATCGGTAAACACATGAACATTTTCCGGAAACTCAATCGCTGCCCAGCTTCCTCCTAAATGATCATGGTTACCGTGAATAATAAAAACAGGGATATCGTACTGCGAAAGTCTCTTCATTTGCTCACGCACAAACACTTGCGCCCTCAAACTTCTCGTCTCCGCATCATACAAATCCCCAGCTAGTAATACGAAATCAACGCGCTCTTGAATCGCTTTATCAACAATACGCTCAAATGATTCAAACGTACTTTGCTTCATTCTCTCCCAAACAGACTGCGCAACATTCATCTCCATTCCTTTAAACGGACTATCCAAATGCAAATCAGCCGCATGTATAAACTTTACTTGTTTCACAAATAACGATCCTTTCTATCTTTCAAAAGTTTCATTTTATTAAAATTAACATCGCTGAAAACTAATAATCATCGAGAATGAAAATATTCTCGATGATTAAAGTTTCATTCTATTTTACCACGCAATGTCATATATTTCTTTGCATATTGTAGCGTTTTATGTCAAAATAATTATAAGATTCTGATTTTAATTATTGGAGGGAATTTTCATGGGAGTATACGTTCTAACAGTCTTTGAAAAAGATGGTTCAAAAGCATTAGACGAATCATTCGAGGCGGCAACTGAAAAAGAAGCAAAAGCAAAAGGTGAATCTATTTTACAAGAAAAAGGATTGCATGAAAAAACACATCGTTGTACATCTTCTGCAGGTAAGCTCGTTTTATTCCAGCGCTAAAAAAAAGAAGCGTCATCCGCTTCTTTTTCACTCTACTATATCTTCGTCACACCACGTAAACACCACATCTAGAATGCGATTACCAATACGTACGCGTTTATTCCATTTACCTGTTTGGATCTGATGTTGCAATTCAGCTTTCATCTTTTCCGTCCAGTCGTGAATCGTTTCACTACCGTCGTACGGATATACGCTCGGAAACTCTTTCTGCAGTAGATGCAAGCTCTCTGCATCAAAATGAAAATGGAAGAAGTAGTTTGCTGTAAGCGATGGTTCTTGCAATCGTAAAAAATGATCATCAATTTGCTTTCTATTTCTATAGAAAGTAAAGATATTCACTTTACCGCTAGTAATTTGGTCAATTTGAATTTCGTGCTTCTCTATAATCACGTCTTGCCCACCTCGTTGTATACTACCTTTAGTATATATGTCTTTTGCAACAAAGTTAACCATTTTCGCGCGAAATTCATTTCCTTCATTATAATTCCTGTACCTCCAAGTATAATCAGGACAAATAAAAACAAAGTTGAAGGGGAGCGATCACATGTATTTCGGAAGCAAAGGTTGGTATGTAAAAGAACTTAAAAAATTAGGTATCCGTACTTATGAAGGTAAAAAACTAGAATCTTATCGTACGCATGTGTTATCTAGTTTACTTGAGAGAATGAAGAAAGCTTCGGCTTAATAGAAAAACACCTCCCGAATTCGCATACTAAGTATGCAAATTCAATGGAGGTGTTTTTATCAGTTTTCATAAAAGATTTTTTGCTTCCGCTGGAACGGATACGTTTTAATCTCAGCTGTATCTAAATCTTCATTGAATAAATGAATGGCTATAATTTGTCTACAATCGTAAGTATGGTAATAATATGTTCCAGACTCCATACACATTGCACTTGTATAGATCGTATTATCTAATATACCGTCTTCTGTTATTACTGCCCCCTTAGGAACCTCACAATTTGATAAGATATGAAAAATAGCCGATATCCCCTCTTCTTCGTTCTCTATACTTTGAATGTTTTGTTTGCCATATGCTGCCCGTACAAATCTTGATGGCGGGGTGAAATCTCCAGGAAGTCCCATCGTTCCTGAACCTTGGCCAAAAGCACTTAATGGTACATCTCCCCACTCAGTTGGCGCAAATGGCTGCGATTTAAGTCCAATATATTGTCTTAAATTTTGTAAATGCCAATTAAACTCCGGACTATTAGTCATTACTCCTATTGGATTGTCATACACTTTTATTCCATCAGCTGTCGGCTCAAGTACAATACACGCTCCCGATTTGTCTGCTAAAATCCAATGTAGTGGTGGCGTAATTCCTAAAACTGGTAATGGCACATCTATAAAGGCAATGTTATCAATAGATTTTCTTAATTCTTCAACAGAATTGAACTGCGTGAGGCTCCAAGTCACAAAATCAAATGGCGCTACATTCGTTTTATTGCTATCTATATGATTACTATAAGTAGCGAATCCTGGGAAATAGAGAGTTGCACATGTCATACCAGCTTCATTTACTCCGTCCGCCATCATGACCCTTCCTCCAAAATTAATTCCCATTCCGACAACAGCCTTTTTCGCTCGGATCGTTTCACCAGTTATATTATTCCACTGATAACGCCGAGGGATGATTATTACTTCCTGATTCATATCTAATGTGAAATCCATTGTTCTTGCAAAAAGATGTTGGAAATTTTTAGTTTGTAACGTCAAACTAGTACACATGAAGAAATCCCCCCATTTTATAGTTATATACACATTTTATAAAATTCTGATAAATACGTAAATTAAAAACCCTATTTATCACTAACAAAATAACCACCCAAACTAAAAATGCTATAATAAATCCAATGAAACTAAGGGGGCAAATTATTTTGCTTGGAACATGCATTCAATTTCATAAGTTTGGCAATCCAAAAGACGTATTACAAGTTGAATATAAAAATATAGAACCACTAAAAGATAATGAAGTTTTCGTCCGTATGCTAGTTAGACCGATTAATCCATCTGACTTAATTCCAATAACCGGAGCGTACGCACATAGAATCCCTTTACCTAACATACCTGGTTATGAAGGTGTTGGTATTGTAGAAGATGTAGGAGCTTTTGTTTCTAGAGACCTTATCGATAAACGTGTGTTACCGTTACGCGGGGAAGGTACTTGGCAAGAATATGTGAAGACATCAGCTGACTTTGTAGTCCCTATTCCTGATTCGATTGATGATTTTACAGCGGCACAAATGTATATTAATCCTCTTACGGCGTGGGTTACATGTACAGAAACGCTAAACTTAAAACGAAATGACATTTTATTAGTAAATGCTTGCGGATCCGCTATTGGCCATCTTTTTGCGCAGTTATCACAAATTTTAAACTTCCGACTCATTGCCGTGACAAGAAGTAATAAGCATACAGAGGAGTTACTACGCCTAGGTGCTGAATATGTAATCGATACTTCCACTGCCCCGCTTTATGAAACAGTTATGACATTAACAAACGGCAGAGGTGCAGACGCTGCGATTGATTCTATTGGGGGACCGGATGGAAATGAATTAGCTTTCTCCTTACGTCCCAATGGGCACTTTTTAACTATAGGACTTCTGTCAGGAATACAAGTAAACTGGGCAGAGATTGTCACGAAAGCAAAAGTGCACGCGAACATATTTCATTTACGACATTGGAATAAAGATGTGTCCGCATATAAATGGCAAGAGACGTTTCGTCACTTAATTCGTTTAGTAGAAAATAAGCAATTACGTTTTATGACAGTACATTCTACATATGACTTAGCGGATGTGAAAGCGGCAGTTGATGTTGTGCAATCTGCGGGCGCGACACGTTTCTCTATAAGCGTTTAGACGTGAAGTGAGAGTGTTGCTGAAA
>NZ_PCOB01000018.1:0-100499 GCF_002975115.1 Bacillus sp. MYb78 | reverse complement strand
AGAAAAACTGCACCCCCAATTGTTAGACTGTGTCTAACAATTGGGGTGCAGTTCAAACTCGCTCTTTTTTTGTTATGTACAATAATTCATTACTATTCTAATTCAATTGAAACATTTTTTTGTGGTACAAATGTAGAAATTGCATGTTTATAAATAAGCTGTTGCTTACCTTCTGTTTCCAGTAGGACTGTAAAATTATCAAATCCTTTAATTAGTCCACGAAGCTGGAAACCATTTAATAAGTACAGCGTAACAAACGTATTTTCTTTACGGAGTTGATTTAAAAACTGATCTTGAATATTGATTGATTGCTTCATGTCGAATCCTCCTCTTTTTCTCTACTTACTATTATTCGACTTTACTTGTAACTTTCCTTCTATGTATCGTAAAATTTCTGACGTTTTTTCACCGTCTGTAACATCAAACCACGTGACATCCATTTTATTACGGAACCACGTTAATTGACGCTTTGCATAACGACGCGAATTCGTCTTTAATTGTGATACCGCATCTTCTAAAGGGGCTCGATTCTCAAAATAATCATAGATTTCTTTATATCCAATCGCTTGAATAGATTGACAATCTCGTATCCCTCTATTATACAGACCTTCTACTTCCTCTAATAGGCCTTGTTCCATCATCAAATCCACTCGTAAGTTAATGCGATCGTATAGCATTTCTCGATCCATTGTCAAGCCAATTAATGAAACATCATAGAGTAACTCTTTTTCTTGTTTCTCAATTTGGTCACTCATTTTTTCACCCGTCGTGTGGAAAATTTCTAACGCCCGAATGACACGTCGTACATTATTTGCATGAATACGCTCCGCACTTTCCGGATCTACTTCTTGCAATTTTTTATGTACATATTCCACACCGCGTTCTAAAGCTAACTTTTCCATTTGCTCTCGGTATATCACATCACCAGCATCATCTGTAAACTGATAATCGAATAAAACAGATTGTATATAAAGACCGGTCCCACCAACTATAATTGGTAATTTACCACGTTCTGTAATTTCTCGAATATGTTTGCGAACACGTTCTTGAAATTCCGCGACAGAAAATGAATCTTCCGGATTTTTTATATCGACCATATAATGTGGAATTCCGTCCATCTCTGCTTGTGTTACCTTTGCAGTTCCAATATCCATCGTTCGATAGATTTGCATGGAATCACCACTAATAATTTCACCGTTCAACGCTTTGGCAAGATCGATACTTAACTTCGTCTTTCCAACAGCTGTTGGTCCAATGATGACAGCAACTTTTTCACGTTGCACTTCTCCCATAGCATTCAACTCTCTTTATGTAATATACTCCATCTATTGATTATACCCAATCTTACCAATTTTAACGGCATGATTGCAAGTTCTTTCATTTCGGTACATGAAATTACATATAAAAAAAGAACATAGTTTGTCCAATTCTGCATATACATGATAAAAATAGTTTCGAGAGGATGAGTTAACTATGAAACAATCCACCATCAATTTTTCATCTTTGACAAAAGACCTCATTTTAGCTACTTCTACAAAAGAACAAAATTGTTCACAAGAGGAATTATACTTCGCCCTAAATTGTTTACTACGGGCTTTTCATTCTACTCTCCATGAAACAACATCACATCCAGAAAATAAAAATACAGAATATATACAAACACAATTTTGCAGTGCATATAAAATTATTACAGGTAAAACTATTTATCCCTTTCAATAATCCATAAAAAGCGGCTGCTTACATAATTTCAAGCAACCGCTTTTTATATTAATATCGATAACCTATTGTATAACTTTCACTTTTACAGATTTGCGCCCCCAGTTATTAGCACTACCATCTGAACCGACTAATACATCAATACGATTTCCTTTAATCGCACCACCAGTGTCTCCAGCAATCGCTTCTCCATATCCTTCTACCCACACTTTTGATCCAAGCGGAATTACTTTCGGATCAACAGCAATTACTTTCATATTTGGATTTGCTGTTAAATCATGCCCCATTGCAGTTAATACACGACCACCATACGAACCATTCTCACTCGGATCTGCTGTATATGCCGTCGCTTCTACTGTAATTTCACGACCACCAGTAGGCGCACTTGTTTCAGTAGATTTCGCAACTGGTTTTGCAGCCGGCTTTTCTTTTACCACAGGTTTACTTGATTCTACATTCTTAATAGAATCGTTACTCTTAACAGACTCTTTATTCTTAACTGCTGTATTATTTTTAACCGGCGCTTCTTCTTGAGCTACAACCTCTTTCTTTTCAATTACAGGTGCCGTTCCTGTTAAAAATGGCACGTGAACATATCCGACTTTTCCATTGTAGTCGAATTGTAACCATTCATTTTGAACTTGATTCGTCGTTTCAATCACATCATTTTTATTAAGTTTACCTAAAATTTCAGAATCAGTATTCGCTCCAGCACGAACATTTAATACGCCCGCCGTTACATAATATGTGCTCTTTGTAAAATCAGCACTTACAAACGCTTCCTTACCGTTTAACTTAATTTTTGTCCATCCATTCTCTGTATTTATAACATCTAGTGTATTCCCACTTAACACTTTACCTACAAGCTTTGACTCTACATTTGGGTTTTCTCTAACATTTAATACGTCTGTTGTTACAATTGTTTCCGCTTTAGCAGAACCCGCAAAAATCCCAAGACCAAAAACTGCTGCTGTTGCTATACTTAATAATTTTTTCATGAATAGCCTCCATTTGCTTTGTTTTCGTATTTTCATTATAGCAACAGATTTTTAGAATTTTTAGAAATCACACAATTACAAAGCATTCGTAATATACAATTAACGAGTTGTAACATAAATTTCCATATTAATAAAATGTATTTCTCATACAATCTCCAGTGGTTTTCATATATTTTTCATATACGAGCACAAGAACTTTTTTCCAGAAAAAATTACAGTGTTACTTTTTTGTTACAAAAAATTCACAATTCGTTACATCTTTTACCAAAAAACATCAATATTCCATTGTTAACTTATTTTTTTGTAATAAAAAGAGAGCAGCTACTAAAAGCTACTCTCTTTTTATTTGTTATTGAACTTTCTTTTTCCAAACACCTAGCATAATAGCCGAGACAATTGTTCCAATTAATATAGAGAAAATATATAGTAACGGTTTATTTACTAACGCTATTACAAATAATCCACCATGCGGTGCCGGTAATGTAATTTGGAATAACATAGATAACGCACCTGCAATACTAGAACCAACAACACAACTTACGATTACTCGAACCGGATCTGCAGCTGCAAACGGAATCGCACCTTCTGTAATGAACGATGCCCCCATAATATAATTTGTTAAACCAGATTTACGTTCCGCTTCTGTAAACTTTGATTTAAAGAATGTAGTTGCGAATGCAATCGCAAGTGGCGGTACCATACCACCAGCCATAACTGCTGAGTGCACTCCAAAATTCTGTGCTTCTATTGCAGCAATACCAAACGTAAATGCCGCTTTATTAATTGGACCACCCATATCAATTGCCATCATACCACCTAAAATAAGACCTAGTAATATAGCATTCGTACCATTTAAACCATTTAACCACCCTGTCAACATTTCATTTAATGCTACTACAGGCGGAATTACTACTTTTTGCATTACAACTCCTGTAATCAATAATCCAAAGACTGGATATAACAAAACAGGTTTAATTCCTTCTAATTGTACTGGTAGTCCTGAAAATAATCTTTTTAACCCTAAAACAACATATCCAGCTAAGAAACCAGCAATTAATCCACCTAAAAATCCAGCATTCGCATTCGCCGCTAAAAATCCACCTACAACACCAGGCATAAAACCAGGACGATCAGCAATAGAGCTTGCAATAAATCCAGCTAAAATTGGTACAAGGAATAAAAATGCACCTGTTTTTCCTCCACCAATTGACATGAACAATTCAGCTAAAGGACCTTCCGCCTTTATACCACCAAACGAAAATGCTAGCGCTATTAAAATCCCGCCACCAACAACGAATGGAAGCATATTACTTACACCGCTCATTAAATGCTTATAAATTCCTAATCCTTTTTCTCTCTCAATACTTTCTGTTTTCCCATCCTCTTTTACACCTTTAAAGATTGGTGCATCTTGTTTGACAGCTCGTTTAAGCAGATTTTCCGTTTTTCTAATCCCATCAGCAACTGGCACTTGAATGACATGTTTACCAGCAAAACGATTCATTTCTACTTGTTTATCTGCCGCAACAATAATAGCTGTTGCACGTTCAATATCCTCTTTCGTTAAACCGTTTTTAATACCTGTTGATCCGTTCGTTTCAACTTTAATCGCTATTCCTAACTCTGTCGCTTTTGCTTTTAAGCTATCCGCCGCCATATATGTGTGAGCGATTCCAGTTGGGCAAGCTGTAACAGCAAGTACGTACGGTTCATTTCCTTCTGGTTTTGCGAATTCAATCTCTTCTTCTTTTTCATTCTCTTTTTCATCAAATAGTTGAAGAAGCTCACTTTCATCCTTCGCTTCTAATAGTTGCTTGCGAAACCCTTCATCCATTAATAATGTCGATAAACGAGACAACGTTTCTAAATGAGTATTATTCGCTCCTTCACTTGCAGCAATCATAAAGAATAAGTGTGCCGGTTGTCCATCAAGCGACTCATAATTGATACCGCTTACACTTCTACCAAAACAAATCGATGGTTGTTTAACAGCCTTTGTCTTCGCATGAGGTATTGCAATACCTTCCCCTATTCCAGTCGTACTTTGGGACTCCCGCTTTAAAATAGCTTCTTTAAATTCCGTTTTACTATTTAAACGATTTGCCCCGTGTAATTTCTCAACTAATTCATCTATGACAGCTTCTTTATTTGAAGCTGTCAAATCCATAATGACTGTATCCCTTTTTAATAGTTCTGTAATTTTCATATGTTGCTTCCCCCTATCGCTTAGCTACAATTACTTGCGACAATAATTCTTCTACTTTTTCCTTCTTACATAAATCAGCTGAAAATGCTGTTGCACTCCCTGTTGCAACGCCGTATTGAAATGCCTTTTCAATATCTTTTGTCTGTTCATATTTGCCTACAAACCCTGCAACAAGAGAATCTCCGGCCCCAACTGAATTAATTACAACACCTTTTGGAACAGTCGCTTCATATATACCTTCTGCCGTAAATAATAAAGCTCCCTCTCCAGCCATCGATACGATAACGTGTTTTACACCTTGTTCAATTAATTTTCTTCCATAAGGTAAAACGTCCTCTACTGTTGAAAGCTCCACTCCAAACAACTCACCAAGTTCATGATGGTTTGGCTTAATTAAAAATGGCTTATTTTTAATTACATGTTGCAGTGCACTTCCACTTGCATCTACTACTACACGAATACCTTTTTCAGCTCCAAACGCAGCAATTGATTCGTAAAAAGTACTTGGAATAGAGATCGGTACACTCCCAGCGAGTACAACACAATCTCCAGGTTGCATACTCTCAATTTTTTTCATTAACTGTTCGAACTGCTCTTTTGTTACAATAGGACCTTGGCCATTTAATTCTGTTTCTTCTTTCCCTTTTATTTTCACATTAATGCGAGTATCTTCATCTACTTGGACGAAGTTTGTTGTTACACCTTCGTCATGTAATACCTCTTTAATAAATTGACCAGTAAATCCACCAGTAAATCCAAGTGCTATATTTTTAACACCTAAACGCTGAAGAACACGAGAAACATTAATTCCTTTTCCTCCAGGAAACTTCATATCTTTCTCCGCTCGATTTATTGTTCCTAAATCAAAAGAAGGAACTTGCACTACATAATCAATAGATGGGTTTAAAGTAACTGTATAGATCATTGTTTATCAGCCTCAATTACATTGGTTTGTTTTTTATATTTTTCTAAATCAATTTCTAAATGGTTTGTAATAATATTTGCATCTTCAACATTTGCAATTTTCGCAAACGCAACTTCTGAAAACTTACTTTCATCAATTAAGAAATATCCTTCGTTTGCTAATGTTAGTGCCATTTGTTTTAGGAGCGCTTCTTCTGGATCTGGCGTTGTAAAGCCAAGCTGTTCATGTACACCATTTGCACCTAAAAAACATTTATCAAAGCGATACTTCTGCATACTTTCCTGTGCCATAGCACCGATTAAAGCTTTCGTCCTACTCTTCATCATTCCGCCTAGTAAATACGCACGAATATTATTTTCAACTAAAGCTTCAATATGCATAAGTCCATTCGTAACGACAGTAACATCTTTATTGATTAAAAATGGAATCATTTCAAATGTTGTACTCCCTGCATCTAAATAAATACAATCACCTTGTTCAACAACGCTAGCCGCATAATTAGCAATTTGTTGTTTTATTTGAATGTTTTTGGATGATTTTTCAACCATCGTTGGTTCTTGCCCTTTTCCTGTTAAAACAGCGGCACCACCATGAACTCTTTTTAATAACCTTTGCTTTTCCAATTGTGCTAAATCACGGCGAATTGTCGACTCAGAGCTTTCTGTTCTTTCAACTAATTGCTGTAATTTTACAACTTTCTGTTCTTTTACAAGTTGCAATATCATTTGATGACGTTCAGGAGTTAACATTTTATTCACCTCTTCTTTGATTACAGTATAATGAAAACGGTCACAAAAATCAACCATAAACAATCAAAAATAATCACAAACATTCATAAACGTTTATAAACAGCAAAAAAAGAAACCTATTCGATCAAACAATCAAATAGGTTTCTTTTCTAAATTCACTTATAAAGAAGCTTTATATATACTTAGAACATCATCTTTATTTAATTTTTTAAAGTTACCAAATTCACCATACGCCATCGCTTTATTAGCCATTATATCAATTTCATTTTCTCCAATACCGTAATCAGCTAATGTTGCTGGCGCTTCAATTGAAGTCCAAAATTGACGCAGTGCCTCAATTCCTTCTAACGCCACTTCTTTATCTGTTTTTCCATCTGTTTCTATTTCAAATACACGAATAGCGAACTGTTTAAAACGACTTACATTTTCCTCTACAACATGTTTCATCCAGTTAGGGAATAGAATTGCTAAGCCGCCTCCATGCGGTATATCATGAACCGCAGAAACTGCATGCTCAATATTATGAGTCGCCCAATCTCCTTTTACTCCCATCGCTAAAATGCCGTTTAACGCCATAGTACCACAATATAAAATAGTTTCTCTATGCTCATAATTTTCTAAATCACTTAAAAGCTTGGGAGCTGTCTCAATTACTGTTTTTAAAACAGATTCACAATAACGATCTTGTAGTTCTGTATTCGTTCCATGATGGAAATATTGTTCTAATACATGTGACATAATATCTACCATACCATAAATCGTTTGATCTCTCGGCACAGATGCAGTATGAACTGGATCTAAAATTGAAAACTGCGGGAATGTAACTGGGCTTCCCCATCCATACTTTTCATTCGTTTCCCAATTTGTAATTACCGAGCCTGCATTCATTTCAGAACCTGTCGCAGCAAGAGTAAGTACAGTACCAAATGGTAATGCCTCACTAGCAAATGCTTTTTTCGTTACAATATCCCATACATCTCCATCATATTTGCTACCAGCAGCAATCGCTTTCGTACAGTCGATTACACTTCCTCCACCAACTGCTAAAATAAATTCGACTCCATTATCTTTACAAATTTGAATCCCTTTCTTTACAGTTGATACACGAGGATTCGGTTCAACACCCGTCAATTCAAATACTTCTGCATTAATATCCTTTAAAATAGAAATCACATTATCATAAATACCGTTTCTTTTAATACTGCCTCCTCCATATACGAGAAGAACCTTCTTACCAAACTGTGGAATTTCAGTTTTTAACTGTTCTAATTGATCTTTACCGAAAATAAGTTTCGTTGGATTACGAAATACAAAATTTTGCATATTTCTTTACCATCCCTTCTATATGAAAAGCAACTATACTTTTGTATACCATATTTTTTTCATTTCACAAAAAGATTTGCTTAATAAAAAAATCCCAGCCTACAGGCTGAGATTTTTTTATTGATAATAAGGTGAGATCATTAAGTACACAATAACACCAG
Organism: Bacillus sp. MYb78; assembly: GCF_002975115.1. Classification (NCBI taxonomy): domain Bacteria; kingdom Bacillati; phylum Bacillota; class Bacilli; order Caryophanales; family Bacillaceae; genus Bacillus; species Bacillus sp. MYb78. The sequence continues at coordinate 92,421 of NZ_PCOB01000018.1, read as the reverse complement.
ATAAACTTACATATAACCAAATTGGCATTGTCCAACGTACAATTTTACGGTGACGTGTTAATTGATTTGTAAAACCAAATACAAGTGCAAACAATGCAAGTGGTACGATAATTGCTGCTAGGATAATATGTGTAATTAAAATGATGAAATACACATATTTAATGAATCCTTCTCCGCCAAAATGTGTTGCCGGTGCTAAGTAATGATACGATAAATACGACACACAAAATAGTAAAGTTGTCGTAAATGCTGCAAGGATGAAACCACGATGCATTTTCACATTCTTTTTAATAATAGAGAATAACGCTGCTAATAAAAATACGAACGTAAAGCTATTAAAAATCGCGTTTAACATTGGTAAAATCGTTACATCAAAATGTACTTCTCCTTCATAGCCAACAGGTCCAAAGAACAAAAATAAAATAATCGCATTTACAATTACAGAAAGCGTTATCACAATAGGAGCATAGCTTTTCTGATTTGTTGATTGATCCACCAAAATGGTCACTCCCTCTTCCTTCAAGTATGTATACGTAACCTCACTATTTTAACATATTATTCACAGTGTAAATGTGACAATAGTTTGACACAGCAAGACAAAACAAAGAAAAAAATCCTTCTTAATAAAACTTCTTAAGAAGGATTTTATCGCTTTATTATTCAAATAGCAACGCGATTAATTTTTGTTAAAAAATGTATCGCTATATGCTTGAAAAATTTCAGACACTTGATATCCCATTAATGAAATTGCTGTTAATGAAAAGAAACCAATCATAAGAAATCGAAACCACATATAAATCTCCTCCTTGTATTTAGCTTAAAAAACGTTAGCTACCTTACAAGTTGCGTGGCACTCTTCATCATCACTTTCCTTCTTCTTTACAATTGCTGTAATAAATCGAATCATAAAGAAAACTACAAAAGGAAATTGTTCGTAATTCACATTGGCATAGTTTAGCAACGGCTCGCGTTGCACGTCGAACGGAGATGAGAAGGAATAGAACATACCTTGCTCTTCCATATATACAATTACAATTTTCATGCAAAATACTATTCCTAGAAACGAAACAATATCTTGCCATTCTGTCGTATATAACAGGTTATACAGCTCTAATACGTACTCTTCCATCATCATCCCCCCTTCCTTTTTTACCATTTTGCTCGCCTTCGTATAAAAAGTCAAGAAAAAAGTTTATATCCACTATGACAATAGTAATTACTTGTTTCTATGATTATATATGATTCTTTTATAGCAATGACTGGGTGTAACTCTCTTCGAAAATTAGAAAATTAGAATCGAACAGATTCCTCATTCTTACTTTTAGGATTCAAAACTGTGCTATTTTTATTTCTATTAAAAATAAAATAAGAAAGTATGATAAGAACTGTAACAAACATTGTTAAAAGTGCTTGTGAACGTAAAGTATCAATTGCGAACATCGCAACTAAAACTGCTATAATAGCAGCAATTGTAACATACGTTACATACGGAAAAAGCCACATTTTCACTTTCAAATTTTTTTGTTCTACTTTCCCCATTTTTTTACGCATCTTTAAATGCGAAACTGCAATAACGAGATAAACTAGTAACGCAATCCCGCCAGATGCATTCACTAAAAACAAAAAGACTTTATCTGGAGAAATGTAACTAAAAACAACTCCAATATAAGCGAAGACCGTTCCAAATAAAACCGCTCGAACAGGAACACCACTACTGTTCAATTTTAAAAATGACTTTGGCGCATCTCCTCTTTCTGCCATTGAAAAAAGCATTCTTGAATTTGTATATAAGCCTGAATTTAAGCAAGAAAGTACAGCTGTTAAAACGATAAAATTCATAATTTGTGCTGCCGCTGGTATTCCTATATGTTCAAGTACAGCTACAAATGGACTTTTTAATATGTTAGCTGAATTCCATGGCAGTAGCGTAACAACTACCGCTATAGACCCAATAAAAAATACAAGAATACGCCAAATCACACTGTTTGTTGCTGTTTTTACTGCTTTTACAGGTTCTGCAGATTCACCAGCCGCTACTGCTACAATCTCTGATCCCATAAATGAAAATATAACAACAGTAATTCCAAGCAAGACCGAACTTATACCGTTTGGCATAAACCCACCTTGTCCAATTAAATTCGAAGTGCCGGGTGCTTCTGTTCCTGGAACAAATCCTAAAATAACAGCAAGACCTAGACAAAGGAACAAAACAATACTTATTACTTTAATAAAAGAAAACCAATATTCAAACTCTCCAAATGATTTCACCGAAAAAACGTTCGTCAGCGTTAATAAAATTGTTAATATTAAACTTAATAACCATAGCGGTATTTGTGGAATCCAATATTGGATAATACCAGCACCTGCTGTGGCTTCTATTGCAATAACAATTACCCAGAAAAACCAGTATAACCAGCCTATTGTATAACCCGCCCATGGACCAATTGCTTCTCTTGCATACGTTGCAAATGAACCACTTGTCGGATTTACAGCTGCCATTTCTCCTAGCATTCTCATGACGAAAATGACTAGAAGTCCTGCTAATGCATATGAAACGATAGAACCAGGTCCTGCCGAATGTACAACGGCACCACTTCCAACAAACAAACCAGCCCCTATTACGCCGCCAATTGAGATCATTGTAATGTGGCGTATTTTGAGATCTTTCTTTAGATTTTTATCCAACTCTTGTACATCCCCTTCCAAACTAAATTTTGAAATTTATGTAAGAGTACTGTGCGAAAGATTTTGTTCTATACGTTAAAATATATCAAAATATTCTGAATTTAACAATTGCAATTCAATCTCCTTCAAAAATTATTTCATTAGGTTTAATACTTTCCCACACACAATTGTTGAGAAAATTATAGTCCTCTTACAAAAGAGAGAATTTTCAGATATTATTAAATAAACAAGATTATACATCTAGACAACTTTTTGTATAGGAGTGTTGATATGTTAAACAAGTTCAAATTTTTTTGTTGTATTTTAGTAATGTTCATACTTCTACCGCTATCCCCTTTCCAAGCACAAGCAGCAAACAATTTAGGTCCAAAATTACTCGTTGGATACTGGCATAACTTTGATAACGGTACTGGCATTATTAAATTAAAAGACGTTTCACCAAAATGGGATGTAATCAATGTATCTTTTGGTGAAACTGGTGGTGATCGTTCCACTGTTGAATTTTCTCCTGTGTATGGTACAGATGCAGACTTCAAATCAGATATTTCTTATTTAAAAAGTAAAGGAAAGAAAGTAGTTCTTTCAATAGGAGGACAAAATGGAGTCGTTTTACTTCCTGACAATGCCGCTAAGCAACGTTTTATTAATTCCATACAATCTCTAATCGATAAATACGGTTTTGATGGAATAGATATTGACCTTGAATCAGGTATTTACTTAAACGGAAATGACATTAATTTCAAAAACCCAACTACTCCCCAAATCGTAAATCTTATATCAGCTATTCGAACAATCTCAGATCATTATGGTCCAGATTTTCTATTAAGCATGGCTCCTGAAACAGCTTATGTTCAAGGCGGTTATAGCGCATACGGAAGTATCTGGGGTGCATATTTACCAATTATTTACGGAGTGAAAGATAAACTAACATACATTCACGTTCAACACTACAACGCTGGCAGCGGGGTTGGAATGGACGGTAATAACTACAATCAAGGTACTGCAGACTACGAAGTCGCTATGGCAGATATGCTCTTACATGGTTTTCCTGTAGGTGGTAATCCAAATAACATTTTCCCAGCTCTTCGCTCAGATCAAGTTATGATTGGGCTTCCAGCAGCACCAGCGGCCGCTCCAAGTGGTGGATACATTTCGCCAACTGAAATGAAAAAAGCTTTAAATTATATCATTAAAGGAGTTCCGTTCGGAGGAAAGTATAAACTTTCTAACCAGAGTGGCTATCCTGCATTCCGCGGCCTAATGTCTTGGTCTATTAATTGGGATGCAAAAAACAACTTTGAATTCTCTAATAATTACAGAACATATTTTGATACTCTTCCCTTGCAAAAATAATAAAAAACAACAATAGGTTATAGGACCTATTGTTGTTTTTATTTACCGTAAATTACCATATCTCGTTCATCAAAATCAAATTGAGAATGATGATGTGGAATTGAATACATTAGTTACTATTTTGCTTCAATACAAATACTGAAAGTTCTGGTACACTCCAAAATCTAACAGGCATTCGGGTTGTCCCAATACCTCGATTTACATATAAATATAACAGCTTACTCTTCCCCTCTACTTCATACATACCTTCAACATAGCTCTCAGCTAGTTTGGTAGTAATTAATGGACCTACGAAAGGAATTTGGACTTGTCCTCCGTGACTATGTCCTGACAGTTGAAGATCCACTGGGTAACGATTTATTTTGGTTACAACATCCGGCTCATGTACTAATAACATGTTGAAATCATCTTGTTTCAAGTTTTTTAAAGTTGAATCTATTTGCGGCTTCCCTAATAGAAAATCATCCAAACCTGATATTGTAATATATTTGCCGTTTTCCACTTTAATTTTCTGCACTTCATTTACTAATACAGAAAAACCAGCTTCCTCCATATATTTTTTGTAAAATAAACTACCGCCCCCGCCCCTATCATGATTCCCAAACACAGCATATTTCCCTAAGGGAGCGTAAATTTTCTGCAAAATAGCCTTCGCTGCTTCTCTTTCCGCACTATAAGACCCAAATTTATCTATTAAATCTCCGGTAAAAACTACTATATCTGGATGTAATTCATTCATCTTCTCCACTAAATGTTCAAGTTGTTTCAGTGTAAACTCTGGTCCTAAATGTACATCTGAAAACTGCAATATTTTTTTATTATTAAACTCTTTAGGAATTGTAGAAGCTTCTATTTCATTCCATGTAACTGTTACTAATTTTCTTTCTATTTCTGTCGCATAATAATACAAACTTACTGGTATCATTAATATACTTATAAAACTAATAATAAATATCTTTATGATTGATTTTTTTCGTTCTTTTTTTACATGATTCGTATGCATGTTTTCACCTCTAGAAACACTTTAAATCCTTATTGTTACATTAATGTGACAACATGAACAATGTTCTTAATATGTAATTCCCTCCCTATTCACTTTGACAATTTTATACAGAAGTCATAACATGTTTTTATAATACATAGATTTTTGAATTTTTTCTATTCATTCCATCATTTTATTACGGAGGGGTTATTCATGTCTGTATTTACACCAGAAGAAATTACGGAACTTGCTGCGAATTCCGGAAGGAAAAAAGCTCATTTATCATTACTCCCTATGCTAATTCTCGGTTTTTTTGGTGGCGCTTTTATCGCATTAGGGTATTTACTCGATATTCATGTTATTGGGACAATGCCAAAATATTGGGGATCATTTTCTAGTTTTCTAGGCGCTGCTGTATTCCCTGTTGGTCTCATTCTCGTTATTCTTGCAGGCGGTGAACTAGTAACTGGTAACATGATGACAGTTTCTATGGCCTGGCTCCAAAAGAAAATTACTTTATTTTATTTCATACGAAATTTAGTTATTGTTACATTTAGCAATTTCATAGGAGCTGTATTCGTAGCCTATTTTTTCGGTCATATCGTCGGCTTAACTGAAGGAGCTTTTTTAGCGAAAACTATTTCTATCGCTCAAGCGAAACTACACGATACACCATTGCAAGCATTTATTTCTGCAATCGGATGTAATTGGCTCGTTTGTTTAGCTGTTTGGCTCAGTATGGGAAGTAAAGAATTTATCGGAAAGATTATCGGTATTTGGTTCCCAGTTATGACTTTTGTTGCGATTGGATTTCAACACGTTGTAGCAAATATGTTTGTCATCCCAGCCGCAATTTTTGCCGGTCATTTCACTTGGGCTGAATATTTTCCAAACTTTATTTTTGTTTTCTTTGGAAATTTAGTAGGAGGTATGTTATTTGTAGCACTACCTTACTTCATATCTTATAATAAGAAACTACCTTCTCATCAAGAGAAGACTGAAATGAAGAACAAATCTCTGTCCGCTTAAATGGAATGTCTATAAAATGTCCTAAAAAATATTACAAATTTCATTTTTTTTGCGAATATATGTACGTACACTTGTTCTCGAATGTTTTATACGTTATAATAACAACTTAAATAGCATTATTTACATATGAGGTGAAAAACATGAACAAAACAGAATTAATTAAAAACGTAGCACAAAATGCTGAGATTTCTCAAAAAGAAGCTACTGTAGTTGTACAAACTGTAGTAGAATCAATCACTAACACTTTAGCTGCTGGTGAAAAAGTACAACTTATCGGATTCGGTACATTCGAAGTTCGTGAAAGAGCTGCTCGTACAGGCCGTAACCCACAAACTGGTGAAGAAATGCAAATCGCAGCTTCTAAAGTACCTGCTTTCAAAGCTGGTAAAGAACTAAAAGAAGCTGTAAAATAATGAAAAATATCCTTCTCATTTATGAGAAGGATATTTTTTTCATAACATAATTAATAAAAATCTGACCATTATGCTGTTTCTTTTGTTCCTTTATGCAAATAAAACCTTTACTTTCAAAGAAAGGTTTTGCTGTAATACTCGCTTCTGTATAGATTTCCCTATGCCCTAGGTTCACTGCTTCTTTTTCTAACTTCTGTAATATGGATGAGGCTATCCTTTTCCCCTGATAATATTTATGTGTAAATAAACGATCTACGTAATGATCCTCATTATAATCTCCAAATCCGACTATCACACCGTTATGATCCGCTACATAACTAATATTCTTTTCTAAAGACTTTAACCAGCTTTCTCTATCTAGTCGATCTGGTGCCCATGCTTGTAGCTGTAACTCATTATAATCTTTTGCATTAACCGTATGAACTGTTTCATAGAACAATTGTAATACTTGATTTAAATCTTCTTTCTGAAATGTTCTAATTATAATATCTTTTAACATATATAAGTCTCCTTACCAAACTACCTCTTAACTTTTCTACTATATACGATTCCATAATTCTTCTTTATTATATCGTTTTAATTTCTATACGAACAAAAAAACAATACTTATTCAAAGTATTGTTTTTTAATTCTATTCAATTACTTAATGTAGCTTTTTAAGATTTTAATTTAACTCTTTGTAATCGTAATGCATTTAATACAACGGATACAGAACTAAATGCCATCGCTGCTCCAGCAACCCAAGGGGCTAAGAAACCTAATGCCGCAATTGGAATTCCTAACGCGTTATAAGCTAATGCCCAGAATAAATTTTGTTTAATATTTCTTATCGTCATTTTACTCATAAAGATCGCATCAGCAATACTATTTAAATCACCGCGGATTAACGTTATATCCGCTGCTTCCATCGCTACATCCGTTCCCGTTCCAATTGCCATACCAATGTTCGCTGTAGCAAGAGCAGGAGCATCATTTATCCCATCTCCAACCATCGCTACTTTCTTACCATTTGCTTGCAGTTTTTTCACTTCTTCTGCTTTTCCTTCTGGCAATACTTCTGCAATTACGTGATCAATACCAACTTGCTTTGCAATCGCCTGAGCAGTTTGTGTATTATCTCCTGTAATCATCACAACGTCTAGACCCATTTTTTTCAGTCTTGCGATAGCTGCTTTTGAAGTATCTTTCACAGTATCTGCAACGGCAACTATACCAGCATATTCTTTATCGATTGCAATAAGCATTGCTGTTTTTCCTTCTCGTTCTAGCTCTTCCATTGATTTTGAAACTTCTTCAATATCAATATTGAATTTCTTCATTAATCGACGTGTGCCAATTAATAATTGTTTTCCTTCTACGACTGATTCGATACCAAATCCAGGAATCGCTTCAAACGTTTCTGAACTTGGAAGATCAATTTTCTTTTCTCTAATTCCTTCCACAATCGCTTCTGCAAGTGGGTGTTCAGAATTTTTTTCTGCCGCACCTACTAAACGTAGTATTTCTTCTTCATGGAATCCATCTGCTACAATTATATCTGTTAACACAGGCTTTCCGTTTGTCACAGTACCTGTTTTATCTAGAATAACTGTATCTAATCGGTGCGTTGCTTCTAAATGCTCTCCACCTTTAAATAAAATACCATACTCAGCCGATCTTCCTGATCCTGCCATAATAGATGTAGGCGTTGCAAGACCTAATGCACATGGACAAGCGATAACAAGTACTGCTATCATTTTCTCAAGTGCTCCGCCAAAATCACCAGGTGTAACAAATATCATCCATACTGCAAATGTGATAATCGCAATCACAACTACAACCGGTACAAAAATACCTGAAATTTGATCCGCTACCCTTTGAATAGGAGCTTTTGAACCTTGTGCCTCTTCTACTACTTTAATGATTTGAGCTAATGCAGTATCTCTGCCTACTTTAGTTGCTTTCACTTTTAAAAAACCATTTTTATTTATTGTCGAACCTATTACTACATCCCCAATTGACTTATCAACAGGAATACTTTCACCCGTTAACATCGATTCATCAATCGCTGATTTTCCTTCTACAATCTCACCATCTACTGGTATTTTTTCACCAGGCTTTACATAGACGATATCACCAGCTACTACTTCTTCAATCAAAATTTTTATTTCTGTTCCATCTCGCACAACTGTAGCTGTCTTCGCTTGTAAACCCATCAATTTTTTAATTGCTTCTGATGAGCGCCCTTTTGCTTTCGCTTCAAATAATTTACCTAAAATAATTAATGTAATAAGTACCGCACTCGTTTCAAAATATAAATCTGTCATATGTTCCGAAGAACCAATAGATTGAATACTTAAATATACACTATAGAAATACGCGGCCGACGTTCCAAGTGCCACGAGAACATCCATATTAGCACTTTTATTGCGTAACGCTTTATAAGCCCCAACATAAAACTGTCCACCAATGATAAATTGAACAGGAGTTGCAAGTGCTAGTTGCACCCAAGGGTTCATTAACATATCTGGTAAATAAATAAATGACGTAAATGAGAAATGACTAACCATTGCCCATAATAATGGGAAAGATAAAATAAACGAAATAATAAACTTCTTCTTTTGTCTTTCAATTTCTTGTAATCGATGATCAGTTGATGCATCTTGATCATCTGGTTTCACTTCTAATTTATATCCTAGCTTCGTAATCGCGCTCTTCATTTCATTTACATTAACTTCATCAGGGTTAAAGTCTACTGTGGCTGATTCTAAAGCAAAATTTACTGTCGCCTTGTTCACACCATCTAACTTATTTAAACGCTTTTCAACTCTATTTGCACATGCTGCACATGTCATTCCTGAAACAGTAAATTCAGCTTTATCACTTACAATTCCATATCCTAATGATTCAACTTTTTCTTTAAATTGTTGCGGATTTGTTTTAGTTGGATCGTACATTATTTTTGTTTTTTCAAGCGCAAAATTTACATTTGCCTCATGAACACCTTCTACTTTTTTTAGACCTTTTTCAATTCTATTTGCACATGCCGCACATGTCATTCCTGATATTTGAAGATTGGCCTCTTTTTTTTCATTCATGTCTCTCACCTCTATATACCCTTATGAGGTATAATTATTAGCAAAATAAATCGTACTTCATTTAAAGTACGATTTATTTCCATATCTAAAAATAATTATTGAACATCGTATCCTTGATCTTCGATTACAGCAACGATATCTTTTAATGTTACAGCAGACGAGTCGATAGTAACTTCAACAGTTCCTTCTGCTAATTGAACCTTCACTTGTTCAACACCGTTTAGCTCTTTCACACTGCTTTCGATAGCATTTACACAATGTCCACAAGACATACCTTCAACTTGTAATGTTAACTGTTCCATTTAAAATCCTCCTCTTGTTTATTCATTGTTTGTTAATCACAATTACATCTTACCATACCCCCCTAAGGTAATCAATGGTTTTGTATCATGATTTTTCAATTATTTTCTAAAAGTTTATTTTACACACACTTTTTCACTACAATACACCCAAATCCAATATGAGGGTAAACAAAAAAACAAGCCAGTTAAATACTAGCTTGTTTTTACGCTTTTGAAAAACGTTCAAATACTGTCATTAATTCTTCAATTGCTTCGTCACCATTTCCATTTTTAATAGCTCCTGAAACACAATGACTCGTATGATTTTTGAGAACGCCCATTCCTACTTTTTTCATCGCTGCATTAATCGCTGAAATTTGCACTAAAATATCTACGCAATAACGATCATTTTCAATCATGTTTTGAATACCGCGGACCTGTCCTTCAATTCTCTTTAATCTATTTATAATCTGTTCTTTTTCTTTTTCTGATCTATGTGTTACTGCTTCATGCTCTTTATGATCCATATTATCACCTTCTTAAAGTTTCTCTTCATCCAATAAAATAATTGTTTTTTATGAGTATACCAATTATAGCATTAAATATCTACGCATGATACCCCATAAGAGTATATTTTCACTTTATGATTATTCTTAACAACTCATTAGCTTCTTAATCTCAATTTTCAGTATACCCTTTCCTATTTGTCAAAAAATCATTATATCTCTCATCAAAATTCAATAAAGTGAAACAAGAATAAGCGGGGATTACCCGCCCCCGCTTATTCTTCGTCTATAATGTTTTAATTTTAATTTTCAGATATTTAACCCTAGAATTTTTCTTTCCATATATAATTATTGCTGATCACATACTTTTGTATCATTCACTACTGAAGTTCCTTCAACGGTTACCGTATGAAAACAATCATTCACTCGAACTGTCACAACATTATCTTGCCGATCAATGATATGATATTCATTAAAATTTTTATTCAGAGCACTGCGAATTTGTTCTCCTTCATAAATTGGGATGCCATGCGATAGAACCCAAATAAGTCCAGCGATAGCAAGAATTGTTTTCATACGATCTACCTCCTTGGGAATATAGTGAACTTTTCATCCATGCTTTTTCAGCTCTACGAATCCTGATTGTAATAAACCAAGCCTTTTGGAAATAAGTTCATTTCGTCTATTTTATGTTTATGCTAATTGTGACCGAATTGTGACAACTTTTTGTCTCTTTAGACGAAAAGTTGAAACAAAACTTTCAAAAAGGACAATTCTACATATTAAAAAGGTTATGGAATGTCTCATCCATAACCTTTTTAAGCTCAATTCTACAACTCATCCACCGTACTTCATGTGATCTTTGTAGACTTGTTTTATTTTCATTCAGTGGCATCAAAGCAAAACTTCGAAAATACTTCCCACACAAGTTCATTTCTGCTACTTACCCCAGTCTTTTCAAAAATGGATTTTAAATGATCTTGTACCGTGTATATAGATATACAAAATTCTTGGGCTAATTCCTTTGTCGACATACCTGTAAGAATTTTACGTATTACTTGCTTCTCACGCATTGTAAAACTATAAGTTTCCATAATAAGTGGAAAAATCTCTTCCGGTCTTGCTCTTTCGAATAGAACAATATAACCATCTTGAAAACTACTTGTATCTTCTAACTTACTAGCCCGAATGATTAAAAAATGGCCATAGGCTAAAGGTAGACAAACTTTTTCTTCTCTATTCATACACCCTACATTATACTCGTTAGCCTTTACTTTTGAACAAACTGCACGTATTGGTCTTGGTATTTCTTTTATATTTAACTGTTCATACTTTCTAAGATTTGAAAGCCACTCGCTGCCATCTTGATTCCAATATAATACATTAAATTCCTCACTTACTATAATCGTGCCTGTGCCTATCACCTTCTCTTCTGAAAAAGGTATAGGAACTGCCTTCTTTAAAGCCTCTCCAGCAATTGGGACTATCGTTGCTAAGTACTTACAATCATCGATATGAAACGCGGGACTTGTACTTCCTCGAAATAAACTAAGATGGCCATAACATTTTCCCTTACTCATACAAACGCCCCTTAATTCATCTCCAAAATTTGCTGGTTTTAAAATATTTCGGTATCTCGAACTTTTCTTTTGTTCACCATTTGTCGCCATACTTAGAGAAGCAACATGAGGAGAGTGTTCTGTTAAACATTTAAATTTATTAAAATCATCTTCTAAAAATTCATTCATAAACAATTGTGGATGAATCTTTTCAACACTCTCATCGGTAAATGCCCCAGTAGATAAAAAAGAAATCGGGTCTATAGTTGTAAAACAAGCGGCGTCAAAATCAATGACTTTACGTATCAAGTGGAGAAATGAATCTTGAAATGACCTTATAGAACTTATATGATTCGCCACCATTGTAATTTCTTTCATTGTTTTTTCATGCATCCTCTTCCCCCCCAGATTTACGGGATTGTTCCCCTTCATAATTTCATTTCATAATAAACCTATAAAACACATACTTAGGAGGTTTAAAATGAATTGGAATGATACTACCGTAAATTCATATGAACAAAGAATTCCATGTAAAATCCCAGGCTACTACCACTTATATGAAATGATGAATCATTTCTTGTTTACTACACTCCCTAAAGAAAATATCAATCCCAATTTGCTAGTTATAGGTGCTGGTGGTGGACAAGAAATTCTCTCAATAGGCAAACAAAATAGTAATTTATATTTTACAGGTGTCGATCCATCTGAAAGCATGCTACAGTTAGCTAAAAAAAGAATTAACAACGAAGGCATACAAAATCATGTTCATCTTGTACATGGAACTATCCACACATTATTACCAAATCAGTTATTTGACGCTGCCACCTGTATGCTTGTCCTGCACTTCATTCCAACTAATAAGGAGAAAAAAGAACTTATTAATGACATCAGTAGTCGCCTAAAGCCTGGTGCGCCATTCTTTCTCTCTTCAATAAATGGTGTGCCCCATACGAGTATGTTTTCTACACAATTACATGCTTGGCGCAACCATATGATGCAAAATCAAATTCCATTAGAAGATTGGGACCGATTTGAAAATTCTTTTGAAACAGAAATATTCCCTATTTCCGAAGCTAATTTATTAACTATCATGAAGGAATGTGACTTTACTCAAATGACTCGCTTTTTCACTAGTTTTTTAATTGATGGATACATTGCCTTTAAACAATAAGGAAAAAAGGTAAGCAATTGCTTACCTTTTTTCCTATACGTAACTAATAAACCTCAATCCTTTACTTAAAGACGTCGGCACAACAGATGCATGATTCTCCCCTTCAGCTTCATAAAACTTAAATTTAAGTTTATCGTGGTTTACTTGGAGAAGGCGCTCTGATAATTCATTTGCACCTACAACCATATGCTCTCGTTCAAGTGATCCAACTGTAAGGAACACTCCTGTTTCAAACTTAGCATTGTTTAATTCAATTATAAGGTTCTCTTCTTTTTCAAGAACGGATTTATTATTCCACCATATAGATGGACTACTAATAAAATAATTTTGAAAAGCATTCAAGTTTGTAAATAGTATATGCAAAGCGAATAGGCCACCTAAAGAATGCCCAAATAAAGTTTGCTTACCTTTATCAATCTCAAAATTCTTTTCAATTTGTGGTTTCAGTTCTTCTTCAATAAAAGTAAAGAAATTATGTGCTCCTCCTGTTTTAGGCCACGGTTTACCGTCTGGTTTTAAAGGGGCATCTTTTGAAATTACGCTAGGCGTAAAATCATAGCACCTTTCTTCCCCTGAAAATGCGCCTTCAATTGGATAACCCACTCCTACTATAATAGCTGGTGAAACACCGGTTTTTTCCGCTCTTACTGATTGTATTTTAACTGCTTCATGAAATGTTTGAAAAAAGGCATTGCCATCTAATACGTAAATGACAGGATATCCTGAATCCGGTGCTGGTTGCCTCGGCTTTGAAATATGAATTTGATATTCCTTACCTTCTAATTTTGAATACATTTTCCACTGCTCTGTATTAGATGTTATAATCTGCTGTTTTTCAACTGTAGTATTCACCCTATCCCCCCCTTTTTAACTTGTTACATATATTTCGATTTTTTCTTCTTGAGATACAACGCTATCATAACCGAAACAAACAGGAGCCCCGTTATACGGATCAATCATGACACGTGCATCAATATGAAATACTTCTTTTAACACTTCATTTGTAATGATTTCTTCCGGGCTACCAGTTGTAACAATTTCTCCTTCCTTCATTGCAATAATTTCATCTGAAAATCTTGCTGCATGGTTAATATCATGTAATACCATAACAACCGTACAATTATGTTCTTTATTTAACTTCTCCACAATTTGTAATACATCTAATTGATGAGACATATCAAGGTATGTAGTTGGCTCATCTAATAGCAACACTTCTGTCTCTTGTGCTAATGCCATCGCTAGCCATACCTTTTGTCTTTGACCACCTGATAAATTTGCAATTTGTCTCGTTCGAAATTCAGAAGTTTTCGTTATATCTAATGCCCAATCAATCATTTCTTTATCTTTTGTCGTTAACTTATTTACGTTATTTCGATGTGGATAGCGTCCATAAGAAATTAATTCTTCCACTTTAAGCTCACCTGGTGCAATTGGAGTTTGCGGGAGTAAAGCTAACTGCTTCGCAATTTCTTTCGTTGGAATTGTATGTAAATCCTGTCCTTGCAAATATACTTTACCGCTTTTTTGTTTTAAAATTCTTCCCATTGTTTTTAACAATGTCGATTTACCGCAACCGTTTGGACCTATAATTGTCGTTACTTTTCCTTCTTGTATTTCCACATTTAAATCGCGAAACACTGTAAGCTTTTCATAACTTGTTTCTAAATTTTTTGCACTTAAAATACTCACTTTTATTCCTCCTCTTACGCTTTCGCCTTATAAAGTAAATATAAGAAATACGGTACACCGACAATAGAAATAACGATTCCAACTGGTAGCTCTACAGGTGTAAAAACTGTTTTCGCAATAAAGTCTGAAGCAATTACAAGAAACATTCCGATTACGCCGCACGTAGGAATTATATACTTATGTTGAATACTGACAAGCCTTTTCGCTATATGCGGTGCCATTAAGCCAATAAAACCGATACTCCCTGAAACAGCAACACATGCGCTCACAAGCCCGATACTACTTAATAGTAAAATCGATTTCTCTCTTTCTACTGAAACACCTAAACTTGTAATACTCGTTTCTTCCAATTGAAATAAATCTAATAAATAAGCTTTCTTTTGTATAAGCGGAATTAAGATAATAAGCCATGGTAACATAGCCACAATATACTTCCAGTTTGCACTATATATGCTTCCAGACACCCACACTGCAGCCATTTCAAAATCAGTTGACTTCATTTTGAGTGATAAGTACATAGAAAAGGCTCCAAATCCTGATCCAATTGCAATCCCTGTTAATAAAAGTCGCTGCGAATCTAATTTACCGTTTTTCCAAGAAAACAGATAAATGATGATAGCTGCACCTAATCCGCCTACTAAACCAAACATTGGCATCATCATAATAGAAACCCAGTCTGTGCTTTTTAATTGCCCTTGAAAGAAAAACATAAAAATGACAATCGCTGTTCCTGCTCCGGCATTTACGCCTAAAATACCTGGGTCCGCCAACCCATTTCTCGTAATCCCTTGAATAACGGCACCCGCAACACCAAGGCCTAATCCTACTAATCCAGCAATTACGATGCGCGGAAGGCGAAACTCAAAAATAACTAAATCATGTTCTGGTACTGGATCAATTCTAAACAGTGTTTTAAATACATCTGTAATCGTAATATCGAACGTACCATTTGTTAAACTAATATAAATAGCACATAGTATTAAAAATATAATAATCCCCATCGTCATTCCGAAACGTTGACTTGAACTTTTAGGCATGTCTCTCTCCTCCTCTAGTACGGATTAAATAAAGGAAGAAAGGAATTCCAATTAAAGAGGTAACGACTCCAATAGGTGTTTCAAATGGATAGTTTACAAATCTACTCAAAACGTCACATAACGCTAAGAAAACGCCACCAATAACACCTGCACATGGCAAAATCCACTTATAATCTACCCCAATTATAAAGCGGGTAATGTGCGGAATAATTAAACCTACAAAACCAACTTTCCCCACTAAAGCAACTGCTGTTCCTGTTAAGAAAATTACCGATAAAATTGCCATCGCTTTAACTAGTTTTGTACGTTGCCCTAAATTAATAGAAACCTCTTCGCCTAATGAAAGAATGGTAATAGATTTTGATATTAACAGTGCTAAAATTATTCCAATTATCCCAAACGGTATCGTGATTTTAATGATATTAGGATCTACTTGATCTAACTTTGCATTAAACCAAAAACTAACATTTTGAGAAATTTGGAAATACGAAGCCATTGCAGCCGATACACTACTTAAAAATGTTCCAATAACTGTTCCTATAATCGCTAACCTAACTGGTGATAAGCCATTTTGAAGGAGCGAACCAAAACCAAACACGATACCGGCTCCTAGTGCAGAACCAATCATTGAACATAAAACCATACCAATTGATGACATTCCCGGAAGAAAAATCATGCTAAGTGTAATAACAAAGGCAGCGCCATCCGTCACACCCATAATAGAAGGGGATGCAAGATAGTTTCTTGTCATCCCCTGCATAAGTGCTCCTGATATGGCTAGAAATGCTCCGACTAAAAGAGCTGCAACTACCCTTGGTAAACGTGAAGTAATAATAATATTATGATTTACATCGCTTGAATCAAAATGAAATAATGCGTTCCACACTGTTTCAGCGTCAATACTTTTTGCCCCATACAAAATCGAAAGTATAACTGTAAATAAGATGAGTATGGGTGCTATACATAATATAGTTACTGGTACTGCATTTGTTTTCTGCATATCATTCAACGCACCTTACTTATTGTATTATTTAGATAAATTTTTCACTGCTTCTTTTAAGAATGCTGTTTTACTCCAAGCTGTACCACCTTGTGCCATTGGGTCTACAACATTTACAAATACTTTCTTTTCTTTCGCAGCGTTCATACTTTGCCAAATCGGATTATTTTCAATATCTTCTAGCACTTTCGGTTTATTATTTTCACTTGCTTCGTATTGCAAGAAGATATAATCAGGATTAACTTCAGCTAATTTTTCTAAAGAAATTTTTTCTTGTGCTTTTACCGTTTTAAGTTGTTCTGGAGCAGTTAGTCCAAGATCTTTATAAATTACAGGGTTAAAGTATACTCCTTCTGGGTATAGGAATAAGTCATTTGCTCTTAGTCTAATGACAAGTACTTTTTTATCTTTTAACTTATCTCCTAGTTTTGCTTTTGCTTTTTCAGCGTCCGAATTGTAGTCTTTAATAATTTTTTCTGCTTTATCTTTTTTACCAGTTAATTCTCCCATTAACTTTAAGTTATCTTCCCAATTTGTTGAAACGTGTGATACCGGGAATGTAGGAGCTACTTTCGTAAACTTTTCAGCTGTTTCTGCTGGGAATTTCGTACTTGATGTAATAACGTCTGGTTTTAATTGAAGTAATGTTTCGAAATTTGGTTCCATTTTCTCACCAACAGATTTCGCACCTTCTAAATCTTTCTCAAGATACTTCGGTAATTTACCACCAACAGTAATGGCACCAACTGGTTTAATTCCAAGTACTGCCGCATCTTCCATTGACTCTAAACTAGCTGTCGCAATTTTATCTACTTTTGCTGGCACTGTATATTCTTTACCTAAATATGTAATTTTACGTTTTTCATCTTTTTTCGTTTCCGTAGCTTTTGTCTGTTGTTTTTGCTCGCCTGAAGTTTTATCCGCACTATTACATGCCGCTAAACCTACACTTAAAACTGTAACCATCCCTAATGTAAATAACTTCTTATTCATCTTTATATATCTCCTCTCGAATTTTCCAAACTATATTCTCAATAAAATTTAACTATATGAAACTTGTCTTACATATATATTTCATTAGATTAATAATTCTATCCAGAACTCATTCTCGTTCACTTCCCCTAAGCTATAATTCTTTTATACCTCATCCATTGATAATATTTTTCATTGATAATGATTATCGTTACTAAGTATATATTTAATATGCAATTATTTCAAGAAAGATTTGAAAAATTTTAACAAACTGAATTAAAAAAGAAGTATCCGCCTAATGTTAGATGGATACTTCTTTTTTTAGAAATTTATATGTAATTCAACTGGACAATGGTCAGATCCCATTACTTCACTATTAATTTTCGCTTCTGTTATTTGGTCTTTCATTCTTTCCGAAACAACAAAATAATCTAAACGCCATCCGATATTTTTCGCTCTCGCGCCCATACGATACGACCACCACGAATATGCACCTTCTTGATTAGGATAAAGATAACGATACGTATCAACAAATCCTTCTTCTAAAATACATGTAAATTTCTCTCGTTCCTCATCAGAGAATCCAGGGTTTTTACGATTACTTTTTGGATTTTTTAAATCGATTTCTTTATGAGCAACATTTAAGTCTCCACAAAAAATTACTGGTTTTTTCTCATCTAATCGTTTGATATAGGACCTGAAATCATCTTCCCATTTCATTCTGTAATCTAATCGTTCTAATCCACGTTTTGAATTTGGTGTATATAACGTTATCATGTAAAAATCTTCGAATTCTAAAGTAATAAGTCGCCCTTCTTGGTCATGCTCTTCAATGCCTAAACCATATGTAACTGAAAGCGGTTCTTTTTTCGAAAAAATAGCTGTTCCTGAATATCCTTTTTTCACAGCATAATTCCAGTATGTATAATATCCCTCTAGATTTAAATCAATTTGCCCTTCTTGTAATTTAATCTCTTGTAGACAAAATATATCAGCACTTGATTCCTCAAGATATTCCAAAAATCCACCTTTTGCGATAACAGCTCGCAAACCATTTACATTCCATGAAATTAACTTCATTTATAGTCCTCCTCTTGATGTTTATTTCCAAATTTCATGCTATCACAAAATAGAAAACAATCATATTTTCACCTTTGTAATCTTGCTCTTACATTTATGAATACATACATACGCACTTTATTCAGGTTATACTAATTTCAGAGGTGATGTTCTATGCACAAGGATGGAGTTACATTAACAAATGAGTATTGGCAAGCAATTATTCATAATAATTCTTCCTATGATAGCAAATTCTTTTATGCTGTGAAATCAACTGGAATCTTTTGCAGACCATCATGCAAATCAAGAATACCGAATAGAAACAATGTACGAATTTTTCATCATGCAGAGCAAGCATTAAGTGAAAACTTTCGCCCGTGCAAACGTTGTAAGCCAAACGGGATCACTTTACCTAATGAAGAGTGGGTAGAACAAATTAAAGACTATATCGAAAAGCATTATGACGAATCCTTAACTCTCGACATGCTTGCGGAAATGTGTCACGGTAGCCCTTTTCATTTACAGCGTACTTTCAAAAGAATAATAGGGCTAACTCCTATAGAATATATACAACAATTCAGGGTTCTTAAAGCAACCGAATACCTTTTACACACAAATCAATCTATTAAAGAAATTAGTACTGCTGTCGGGATAGAAAACCCAGAGTATTTCGCAACTTTATTTAAAAAGAAAACCGGATTTACTCCTACTGAATATCGAAAAAAGAACGAAATGAAAGAGGGATACGATAATGAATTCCTACAAAAATAATTATATATATTGGACGCTACTTACACATGAAAATTGGCGATTTCATATTGCTGCAACTGAAAATGGACTATGCTTCATTGGATCACAAGAAGAAAACTTTGAAGAATTAAATATATGGGCTAGAAAAAAACTGCCCCAACATATATTGATCCATAGTCCAGATTACTTGCTAATATATACGAAAGAAGTTATCGAGTATTTAGAAAACAAGCGAGAAACTTTCACATTTCCTATCGATGCTTATGGAACTAATTTTCAATTATCTGTTTGGAATACGGTACGTGAAATTACTTATGGGAAGACATATTCTTATACAGAAATTGCTGAAAGAATTCAAAAACCTAAAGCTGTGCGCGCCGTTGCTTCTGCTATTGCTGCTAACCCTCTTCTTATTACAATTCCTTGTCACCGCGTTATTGGGAGGAACGGGAAACTAACCGGATTTAGGGGTGGATTAGAAATGAAGAAAAAATTGCTTACATTAGAAAAGGTGCAGGTGGAATTCATATGACAGCAGAATATAATAGCGCATTATCTGTAGCAGTTCCGAAAGAATTTTGTTTTCAAGAAAATTTACGCTATCTATCACGTTCGAACAATGAATGTATGTTCCATATTGAAGACAACAAAATTTATAAAGTTATCCCTGTTCAAGATGTAAATCCTTTAGTTGAAATTAGTGTGAATACAGATGGAAATATTCAAATACGTTGTTTAGAAGAACCATATACATCTGAAAAATCGATACGTGAAGCTGTATCTAACTATGTAAAAGAATGGTTTGATTTAACTACTGATTTAGCCCCATTTTATACATTAGCTAAACATGATTTACTCCTTCAAGGACCAATTGAACAATATTATGGCCTTCGTAATTTAGGTATTCCAGACTTATTTGAGGCACTTTCCTGGGGAATTATCGGTCAACAAATTAACCTAACATATGCTTATACGCTAAAAAGAAGATTAGTTGAGAAATTTGGAAGTTATGTAGAATGGGACGGTAGAAAACATTGGATATTCCCATCACCTGAAACAATTGCAAATCTACATGTAGAAGATCTCCAACAATTAAAAATGACGACTAGAAAATGTGAATATTTAATCGGTATTGCGAAGCTTATTACAGAGAGAAAACTATCAAAAGAGGATTTACTGCAAACACAAGATGTAAAGGTTGCTGAGAAACAATTAACCGCCATCCATGGTATAGGCCCCTGGACTGCCAACTATGTTTTAATGCGTTGTTTAAGATTTCCTTCAGCTTTTCCAATTGATGATGTCGGTCTCCATAATGCAATTAAATTTATAACAGGTTCCGAAAATAAACCAACTAAAAATGAAATAAAAGATTTCGCGGCAAACTGGGCTAATTGGGAGTCTTATGCGACTTTTTATTTATGGCGAGTACTATATTAAAAGAACCAAGTAGCACATTCGTACTACTTGGTTCTTTTTTACGCTTGCTCCTCAAAACGTCTTGCAATTTCCACAATAACTTGAACGGCTTTTTCCATAGTATCTACCGAAACATACTCAAATTTACCGTGATAGTTTTCACCACCAGTGAAAATATTCGGCGTCGGTAATCCCATATATGATAATTGTGATCCATCTGTGCCTCCGCGAATCGGATGAATATTTGGTTCAATGTCTAAACTTTTCATTGCTTCATATGCAATATCAACAATTTCTCTTACCGGTTCAATTTTTTCAAGCATGTTATAGTATTGATCATTCATTTCTAAAACGACTGCATCTTTCCCATACTTCTCTTGCATTTGTTTCACAATATTTTCAATGGTATTTTTACGTGCCTCAAAATTTTCACGATCAAAGTCTCGAATAATATAATACGCTTTACTTTGCTCAACATCACCATTTAAAGAAAGTAAATGATAGAATCCTTCATAGCCTTCTGTATATTCTGGCGCCTCTTCTACTGGTAAATACCCATTAAACTCCATAGCAAGTTTAGTAGCATTGCGCATTTTATTTTTCGCTGTTCCAGGATGTGTATTCGTTCCGTTAAACGTTAACTTAGCACCTGCAGCATTAAAACTTTCATACTCTAAACCACCTAATGGACCTCCATCCATCGTATAAGCGAATGATGCACCAAACGCTTCTACATCAAAATGCGCTGGCCCACGACCAATTTCTTCATCCGGTGTAAATGCTACTCTTATTTTCCCGTGCTTAATTTGCGGATTATGTATTAAATGGTTCATTGCAACCATAATTTCTGTAAGACCAGCTTTATCATCTGCTCCTAGAAGTGTTGTACCATCAGTTGTAATAATGGTATGTCCTTTATATGATGGTAATTCCGGGAACTGCTCTGGTGTTAACACAACATTTAGCTCTTCATTTAACGTAATTGCATTACCATCAAAATTTTCATGAATTTGTGGTTTGACGTTTTTCCCTGTAAAGTCTGTTGCCGTATCTAAATGGGCTAAAAATCCGATTACAGGAACATCCTTGTCCGTATTAGCTGGAAGTGTTGCCATTACATAGCCATTATCATCCATCGTTACTTCTGTTAAACCAATTTCTTTTAGCTCTTCCACTAATAACTTACCAAACTCAATTTGTCCTGGTGTTGTTGGTACTGTATGACTTTCTTCATTTGATTGCGTATCAATTTTTACATATCTCGTAAATCTTTCAATAAGTTCTTGTTTCAAGTTCATTCACTCCCTTTTATGTTTCTCCCTCCATTATAATCCTTAAAACGAAATATTTTAACTTTTTCGACTGTGAAGATGTATATTTCATTTACATTGTTAACACTTTTAAACGAATGATAAAAAGACATAATATTTGTACATTAAAACTGTAACAGGTAACATACATAATTATAAAATATGGGAGGTTGTAAAGATGAGGCTAACTCTCTTTCGCTATTTTCTTTTTTTCTTAGGATTAATTTTCTTTGGCCTTGGAAACGCTCTTGCAGTCAAAGTTAAATTTCTCGGCTTGCACCCTTGGGAAGTTTTAAATATGGCTCTCTACCAAAAGTTTGGATGGACCATCGGTACGTGGAGTGTCATATGTGGGTTATGTCTCGTTCTAATATCTTTACTAGTAGATCGAAAATATATAAATGTGGGGACATTTTTGAATGCACTACTTATCGGTCCCATTATGGACTTTTTCTTACAATCAAACATGCTTCCAGACGCTAGTAATTATTTATGGATAAACTTACTCATTTTATTTTCTGGTATTGCCATTACAGGTATCGGGGGAGGTATGTACGTTGCGGCTGGGATTGGCGCTGGACCCCGTGATGGATTCATGCTTACTATTTCAGACAAAACAGGACTTTCTATTAGCCGTGCTAGAATCATAGTAGAATGTATTGTACTAGTTATTGGATTTATGCTAGGAGGTCCTGTTTTCATCGTAACTTTTCTGTACACCTTTATTCAAAGTCCAATCTTTCAGCAATCATTTAAGATGTTTCAAACACTTTTACATACTTTACATGGCAAAAAGAAAATTAGCGAACATATTTAAAGTACAGCTTAATACAAATAAATCCACCCTATTTACGACTCTCATCGCAAATAGGGTGTTTCTGTTTTTATCTCGCAATTTAAGAATATATACTACTCATTTACAATAAAAGTATATACATCATCATAAATACAGCCATTTACTTTAATCACATACTTCCCAGGTTTATTAAAACTAATTGTGTATTTATTTAACTGAATTGCTTCTTTATCTCCAGAAAGAATATCAATGCTTCTGCCACTTAATACATACAATTCATTTAGATTCATCGTTACATCAATTGTATTGAAATTTTCTATTTTCACTTGCTGTGCTTCCGCAACGCTTACACTTGGTTCTAAAAACAGTAGTCCACTTAATCCAATCGTCCCCGCTAAAGCAACTCCCGCAAACTTTTTAATCTGTTTCATTATAATGACCTCCTTATAGATTTTGCGTAAAGGTAATGTCCGCCCTTACACCACAAAGCCTATATGTAATGAAATGAAAAGTAAACGGGGACTGTAAGACAAAATTCTACATCTTTTTCTCCTATTGAATATAAATCCAACGTTTGGAGTTTTGACACATTTAAAATTGTTTCCCTAAACCAATTTCCCAATAATTTATTCAAATACTGAATAATTACTTATTGATTTAACATTCTAAAAATAGTTGATAAAGATGCTTTCTATTCAAAAAAGACTTTGCTATAAAAGTAACTTTTACAACAAAATCCATGCAACTAATTTTATTCCTCTTTCCATAATCTCTCCACATTCATTAATTGTTCTTCTTTAAACTCCATCTTATATATATCCGGTTTTGACGTATTCATTAAAAATTCAAAACCATATTGTTTATCAAAATAATTTATCATTAATGTCATGACAAGCCCATGTGTACCAATTACAATTTTGCGTCCTTGAAAATCCAATAAGATTTCTTTTAATACTTTCACTACTCTTCTCTGGCAATCTGCATATGACTCTCCTTCCGTTCGTGCAAAGTCTGGATTAGAGAACATCTTCTGTACAAGTGGATACACCTCTTTGTCTGATATAACCTGATCCTCACTTGAAAACATACACTCTTTAAGATTTTCATATACTACTATTTCTTTTTCATGGAAATTAGCTGACTCCTCTATCGTTAACATAGCCCGATTATAAGGACTGGAAATAAAAGTATCAATCCTCTCCGCTTTTAATATGTCAGTTACTCTACGGGCATCCATATGTCCCCTCTCAGTTAACCCGCGCATTCTTTCATTTCCTTCTAGTTTTGGTGATTCACCATGTCTAACCATATAAATATATGTGCTCATAATTTCTCCTTAAAATTTTTTATAAAGTGAAACTTTAATTAGCTATCACTAATCGGGCTTTTACAGGCAGCCCGCCCCCACCTAATTTCTTTGCTTCCGCTAAATTTTGAGGTGGGGGTCTTACTGCCCGGCAAATAGCGAGATAAGTTAATAAATCACGTTCATTTATCCCATTTCAACACTTAGGCGTAATACTAAAATACTTTATAAAACGTGCTGATTTGTTCGTCTAATCCATTCTCCTACTAAACTCTCAAATAATTCAGGCTGCTCAATTTGCAAATTATGCCCTGCCATATCTAACACTGCTAATGTTGCCCTTGGATATTCTTCAATAATTTCTATAATATTTTGATAACCCACTGATATATCTTGTCTTCCAGTCAGTAAAAGAACGGGATTTTCATATTTTTTACGCTGAAAATCCATAGTAAGAGAGTAATTCTTTTGCAACCTTTCAATAAATTCATCATTAGCAACATCTAACCCAGGCTTAATTTCTTCTTTAAATCGCTTATATGTATATTCATTTACTATTACAGCTAACTCACAAAATGCCTCTCTTTCTGTGGAAGTGAGCGTATTTAAAAATTCCTCATCTTGTACAATTACCTGTTTATCTGGAAGAATCCTTTTTTCTGGCTCCGCTACAACAACAGGACATACTAATAGTAATCCGCTAACTCTCTCAAACATCTTTGCAAGTATACCTTTGGCTAAATAGCCTCCATATGATTCTCCTACCAATAAAAATTTTTCAGTAGAAATGATTTCCTCAATAAATGTGATAAGCACTTCTACTATACGATCTGAACTATTTATCCAATTTGGAGCATTCGATTTTCCCATTCCAGGTAAATCAATATATATTCGCTTATAACCTTCATATTTCTGAAATACTGATTCCATACATTTCATCATTAACCTATGGTCAGGGGCGCAGCCATGTATGATAATGACCGGTTTACCCTCTCCCACAATTTCATAGTATATTTCTGCATCTTTAATTCGATATATCATAAAAAAGCCTCCCTATTTAGTGGCAATACTATTCCACTCTGTAAGAATACACGTTCTTATTTTATATCCTTTCTCAACATTTTCAGATTAAAAATAAAAATCTCACAAAAAAAAAGATACTCATCATTTTATATGCAATTTTGCATCTCCACTTACAAATCACTAAAAAAACTTTACAATTCAAAGGATGACTAAATATACAATTTCTATTTAAAGTCTTGATACAGTCTATACTATCAACCGCAATATTTTTTTAACCTTAAGAATACTTACACTCTTTAACACTTTCCTTATAAACATGATTTTTATAAGGAAATCTGATACAATTCTTAAATAATATTATTATGTATAGATATAACGAACATAGTGCATAATTAAAGAAGGTGATTTCATTGAAATTAAATAAAAATTTACAATTATGTATATTAATCGGAACATTAATATGCTATTCAATCTATTTTATGTTTTTCTATCTGTTCCCTACTCATTTTTCAAATTCAGATGTACGCTTCGCTTCACTTGTCGTTGAAGCCATTACATTTGTATCACTAATTTACTCTATATATTCTAAAAAAGTCAGTTCAAATCCGTTTTGGATATGTATTACAATAGCAATTGGTAGTTTTTTATTAGGGAAAATAGTATATACATATCAAGATAGCTTCTTCGAAATTCCAATACATCGTTTTACGGTTTCTGATGTATTTTACATGTTTTTTCTATTTTTCTGTCTTATCGCTTTCTCCTATAAAATCTTAAAGGAATGCAATAAATGGGAAAAAGCGTTCTTTATTTGTGATATATGCATAGTGCTTACTTCCATATTTACATTAGAATGGTATTTATTTAATCAACCAAATTTAAATATATTCGCTCTTTCACTAGGAGATGTTTTCCTTTCATTTTTATATCCAATTGCAGATTTATTATTTCTACTGCTAGGTGTTAGTCTCTTTTTCCGTCCAACAATTTTTAATTCCAAACGGAAAATTTATATATTTATTTTTGTATTAATAAGTTCTGCAACTTTTAACTATATTTATTTTTACTTAAATAACCACTTATCAACAGAAACAATAACTTTATTACGTCTTTTATATAGAATACCTATATTACTTATTGCAATAGCTGGCTCTATTTCAGAAGATCATAATAGCCATAAAAATTATTTCATTGTAAACCCTATAATAGGAAAAAAAGCTTTAGTTGTATTTCCCTATCTTGCTGTTGCAATACTAATCGGGTTTACATTAAAAGAACAAACATCATCTTCAACTCTCATTACAGGGAATTGTATTACTTTTATTTTCGTACTCATTCGTCATTCTATCGTACGTATGCAAAACAATTCCTTAACAAAACGTTTACAGGCATTTAATGCCCAACTAGAAGAAAAAGTTACTGTACGGACGTCTGATTTAGTTCATAAATCAGAGGCTCTTTCTCAAAAACAACAAAAGTTTAAATCATTATATGAATATCATCCTGACCCTATTTTCACCATTGATTTAAATGGAACATTCTTAAATGTAAATAAGGCTGGGAGTGTACTACTTGGGGCACCAACGGATGAGTTACTAGGCGAAACTTGTTTTTCGATCATTTTAGATGAAGATAAGCATAAGCTAGCATTGGCATTAGAAAAAGTGAAACAACAAGAATCGGCATTCTTACAACTTAGTTCTCAATATAAAGATGGCTTTACTTATTTTTTATACGTTACAATCATTCCTATTATAATAGACGGACAAATTTCAGGAAGCTATATTATGGTGAAAGATATTACTGCACTAAAAAAACAGCAAGAAGAAATAAAATATTTAGCATTCCATGACACTGTAACGAAAATTGGGAACCGTGCCTTTTTCCATAAGAAATTAAAGAGAGTTATAAAAAATGCTAAAATAACAGAAAGCGAGTTTGCATTATTATATTTAGATTTAGATCGCTTTAAAGCAATTAACGATACACTTGGACATTCGTCAGGAGATTACATATTAGAAGAAGTAGCAAAGCGATTCCAATCATGTCTTCCATCACATACTCATCTTTCAAGAATCGGTGGCGATGAATTTACAATCATAATTGAAAACTATACTGACGAAGATTACTTATTCCAATTATGTAACCAATTATTTGAATGCATGAAAAAATCATTTATCATACATGAGCATAAATTAACTTTATCACTGAGTATCGGTATCGCTATTTATCCACATTCCGGAATCGATACCGCTACACTTCTGAAAAACGCTAATGTTGCAATGTATGATGCAAAAGCAAAAGAGCTTAATTCTGTCTCTATTTATGACGATGTAATCGCTAAAAAAATTGAAAGACGATTACGATTAGAAAAAGATTTACCAAACGCACTACAAAATGAAGAATTGTTCCTTTTGTATCAACCTCAAGTTGATAGTGAATCTAATAAAATTATCGGTGCAGAAGCTTTAATTAGGTGGAACCATCCTGAATTAGGTATTATTTCTCCATACGAGTTTATTCCGATTGCAGAAGAAACACTACAAATTATTTCAATAGGAAAATGGACATTAGAGCAGGCTTGTAAGCAAATGAAACGTTGGCACGCACTCGGATATTCACATTTAAAAATAGGTGTAAATTTATCTGCTAAAGAATTTGAACAAGAGGATTTTGTAAAATCTATTTCTTCTACTTTAACAAATACAGGTTTACCAGCAAGCTCTCTTGATCTTGAATTAACAGAGCGAATTGCAATGATGGATGAGCGAGAAACATTGATAAAACTGCGTACACTAAAAAGTTTAGGGATTCACATCTCAATCGACGACTTTGGTACAGGTTATTCTTCGCTAGCCTACTTACCTTTATATCCAATTGATACGTTAAAAATCCCGAGAGAATTTATTACAATGTCTGAAACATGTGATGATGGAATGGAAATTATTAAAACGATCATCACATTAGCAAATACATTAGGAATGTCTGTCATTGCTGAAGGTGTAGAAACAAAAGAGCACGTAAATTTCCTTCAAAAAAATAAATGTCAGTTTATTCAAGGTTATTATTACAGTAAACCTATTCATATTCATGCATTTACTGAGCTATTAGAAAACGGCATTCACCGATAGTACATAACTAATTAGAATAAATAATAATGAATTTGAACAAATATAGTAAAAAGGAAAGAAGATACCTTCTTTCCTTTTGTTTTTCTATTTACATTTCTATTACTTCACCACTTCATTTATTATATCTATTATTTGATGAATTCCCTCATCATTTGTTTTCTTATATCCATTCATGTTTTGAATATATTTCTCCTTATTTGTATACAACTTATTTACTGCATGTATAAATGTATTCGTACTTACTCTGTCTTGGAGTATAACTTCAGCATATCCTTGCCGTGAAAAATATTCAGCATTTAAAACTTGATCTCCCCTACTGGAACTGTTAGTTAACGGGATAAGCAACATCGGTTTCTTCAAAAATAACAATTCAGAAATAGCAGTAGAACCCGCTCTGGAAACTACAACACTTGCCATATTTAGTATATGCGGCAACTCGTCGCCTATATATTCAAATTGCATATACCCCTCCATGCCAATAGATGGGTCTACCTTTCCTTTACCACATATATGAATAATATTAAATTTTAATAGTATTGTATCTAAACATTCCCTTACCATATCATTTATCCACTTAGCACCTTGACTCCCACCCATAATTAATAATACTGGTTTATCTTGCTGAAATTCACAATATCTTCTTCCTCGTAATACGTTACCCTTCTCAATTTCTTCCCTTACAATTGGTCCTACATAAACCTTCTTCTCATTACTTACATTTTCTCCTGTCTGAGGAAATGTTGTGCATAGCTTTGTAGCAAAAGGTAATGCTATTTTATTGGCAAGCCCTAATGTGCTATCTGGTTCACGTATAATTATAGGCACACGATTTAACCATGCTCCTATAGCTACAGGAACTGAAACAAATCCTCCTGCTGAAAAGATAACGTCAGGCTTTGTTTTCTTAATTAAATTATAACTTTGTAAACAACCGCGTATAATTTTAAAAGGATCTTTAAAATTCTCCCAATCCCAATATCTCCTAAGCTTTCCCGTTGAAACACTATTGTATTTAACATTTTGCACTAATGATTTTTCAATTCCATTTTTTGATCCAATATACTCGACTCTCCAGCCTTTCTCTATAAATTTAGGAATTAATACAATATTAATCATAACGTGTCCGGCTGTACCGCCCCCAGTAAAAAGAATCGTTTTGCTCATAACTTATACCCACCTTTATTATTAAAAATCTATCTTTCTCTTTACCTTTTAAATGTAAATAAACTTATTATTTTTTATATAAATCTTTAACTCCACCTCTATATCTTGTAAAAGATCGTTAATGAGTTCATAAAAATCATTTCCATACTCACTACACTCGTATTGAGCAAAGATTTGAATTACATATCTAGTTTCCGTCTCTAATGCTGATTTTATTTGATTAACCCTTTTTTCTTCTACATACGCTTGATATTTATGTATTGCCTCATAAAGACGCAATACATGCGCTTCTTCATCTCTCCAATCCAACGTATCAACAATTGAAAGAAATAGCGTATTTTGATTATCTATTATTTCATAATCATTCATATATTTCTTACACCCTTTTTTGTTTTTCATTGCATGCAGATGTCACTACACTTCGCATACTCAAGTACATCTTTTAATGATTGATGAAATTCAATTTCTGGGATCCAACCTAACCTTTTTATTTCCTCTATTGCTAAACTCTCATTTGAGTCGCTCCCATTTTTCTCTGTTTCCTCTATAAAAAAATTTAGCTGTGTTAATTCTTTATATTGTTCTAGTACATTTAATAAAGATCGTTTTACTCCTGATCCGATATTATATTGTGTTCCATTTATTCCATCTCGTAATAACACATGATACGCTTTAATCGCATCACGTACATCTAGAAAATCTCTACTATCTTTCAAACTGTTTACTTCAATAATGGCTTTACTTCTACCTGATTCTATATCTATCATTTTCTTTGCGAGAATCGAACAAATGCCATTCGATTCCCCTGGACCAATTAAGTTTGAGGGCTTTGCAATGATAATATTTGAATCCATTAATCCTCCCCAAGCCTCTGCAATAATGACTTGCATCGTTTTACTTAAACTATATGGATTTGAAATTTTTATTTCGTTCATACTATCTGCTTGCAAAGCAGATCCTATAACTAATGTTCTACAATGCGAGGCTTCTTGCTTAATTGCTTCTAATAAATATAACGTTCCTATTACATTAATCTCTATATACTCAAGAGCAGCTGTCCAAGATTCTATAACCGAATTCCTTCCTGCTAAATGCAATACGTAGTCTGGCTTTATTTGTTTCATTACCTTCATTACTTCGCTCTTATTAGTTAAATTACAAGTAATACCATTTCTAATTTTTTCTCTATGTGCACGATTTTGAAACATAGGAATTACATGAAAGCCCTGCTCTAAAAAATATTGGCAAGCATGGCGTCCTGTGAAACCATTTGCACCAGTTATTAAAAGGCTCGCATTTTTTTTCATCGCAAAAACCCTCCTTTTAATAGCATTTGTTTCACCTCATGTTTTGCAAGCAAGTCTTGTTGAGAACTAAAACTCTTCACATCCACTAGCGGATAGCTAGAATAATATTCTTGAAGTCCTTCGATAGGAATCGTCGGTAGTACCACAAAATAATTTTGATCAAAGCTTATACTTGTTTTACTCTCTACCTCAGATAGAAGCATTTCACTTAATTTTTCACCCGGTCTTATCCCTACCTCTTTCACCTTAATGTTTTCTTTTTTTGAATCTTCAATTAATATTTCTGCTAAATCTGTTATTTTACATGCCGGCATTTTCATAACAAAGATTTCCCCGCCTCTACCTTGATATACTGCTTTAAATAACAATCCAACAGCATCTTCAACTGTTAAGAAAAATCTAGTCATATTCGCATCGGTAATCCCTACTTGTGAAGATCTTTTAATTTGTTGTTTAAAAAGCGGTACTACACTTCCACTCGTTCCTAAAACATTTCCACCACGAACACAAATGAATTTTGTTTTCTTCGTTTGTATATTCGCATGAACCATTAATTTTTCACCAATTGCTTTTGTCATCCCATACGTATTTGATGGATCAGCTGCTTTATCCGTTGAAACATATATAACTTTTTCAACTTGCGTCTTTGTAGAGGCTTCAATTACATTTTGCGTACCATGTATGTTAGTTTTTATAGCTTCATAAGGATAATACTCACATACTGGAACGTGTTTTAAAGCTGCAAGATGGAATACATAATGTACACCTTGGCATGCATAGACTAGTTGATCTTTATCACGAATATCTCCAATAATAAATTTTAGCCTATCATCATTTATAAACTGTTGCTGCATTTCAAACTGGACCGTTTCATTTCTTGAAAAAACTCTAATTTCTTTCGGTGATTTTTCTAATAGTTGTTTTATAAGTTCATGCCCCCACGAACCTGTACCACCAGTAATTAAAATTATTTTATTTAACATTCCTTTTCCTCCTACGAAACATCTCAATTTAAATAATATTTATTGAATTATTTTCAATTGATTCAAATCATAATCGTCGTTTGTTACATTTAATTGACAAAATAAAAAAACAGAAACTATTAAACTTAGTTTCTGTTTTTCATTTCACCTCACAACAGTAAGATTTTTTATACTGTTTGCATGATAAATAAATTCCTTGTAAAAAACACCGCTCATTTATTTCTTATACTCGTAATAAAATAAATAGAATGATTCATAGCCAATAATCATGTTTAAATTTATGAAAAAGGGAGGTAACGGAATGGACCGAAACAATTCATATCATACATATAACGGACCTTCCAAAGCACTGCCTCTCTCCCTATTCGATGTAAAAAATGAATTGAAACAAAAAAGCAAACTTATTCCTTCTGATACCATGTATAAATTAACGAAAGAAGAGCAACTCATCATCAACAAAATAAAAATACAAACAGAACAGCTAAATAAAAATAATGTTACAAGAACACGCGCATACTACCAATTTTACATTCAATATCCAGAAATACATTGGGCACTGCTTGGGCATATGGTATCACGTAACGGCGGTTGGAATATGACTGATTTAAAGGGCGATTTATATACGAGAATTTTATCAGAGAAAGATCAATTCATATTTTTTTCTTTTTTAGAAAGAGGGAATTGGCTTATTTTCCAAGATGTATACCCTCAATTTTTACTTTACGAACAAAGTGTAAAGAGATCACAAAAGTTATTTCACCTTCTCCCTCACCTAAATGTTTCTACATTTATGGAAACGATGTGGAACGATTTTTGGAAAACAGGCAACAAAAAAACATTAGCGATTGCAACTATTGTTAATGAACAAAACTACTTAGAAAAAAGAGTGATTCAAAATGTACAATTTAAAAAGACTGTACTAAATAGTATTGGATTTAAACTCTTTGATTTCTTTCAGTTTAATCATATCCTTTTCCCATTCTACGAAAATGATAAAAAACAAAAAGTATTACTATTTGGTGATACAATGAAACATTTCACTTCCTTACATGAACGAATATTAATTGGAAAAAGATTGTATTCATTATTATTTCGAGATACACATGTTTTATCTCAAATAATAAGCTGGGCCCAACATCATCCGCATACAGGCTCAAGGAAAGATTACTGGCCCCATTTATTTTCAAGTGTAAATGAATCTTTTTCCCGTGAGTTTTATAAGCGCCGAATAAAGAAATGCCAGTTGCGAAGTGGCGCTTATCGTATATACAGTCCTTCACTCATCTATGCATGGCGAGATATGAAGCATGAAGAAGTTGACAGTGAAGATTGGTTTACCGATTGGCAAGTTGTAAATTACTTAGTTGATAAGGAGGAAAATATAAATGGACAAATTACAGAAGACTACTGCAAAACACTCGAAAAAATTGAACTCGCAATTCTCGCAAAGAAAAATGTCCTCCTCCGAGAAGAAGAATGAGTTTCTAGCATTAGTAGTTACAATCTTTCTCTCTTCTATTATTGGAACTTGTTTAGATGCTTTTTTTGTTCATAAACAAATATATTCCTTTCCAGCTAGACCCTTCTCATCCACATTTTTAGTTAATATAGCTTTTACATTGTTCGTACTGCCGATTTTAACAGTTATCTTTATACACATTTCAAAAAAATTATCTAAAGTTTCTAGAATTCTATTTATTATTTCGATCGGTATTTGCGCTAGCCTTTTTGAACAGATTGCTGAAAGTTTAGGTTTATTTGTACATAGTGCGAATTGGAACCATACATATTCTTTATTTGGTTATATGATTTTTTATTCTTTTATTTGGAACGTATATAATTGGATAAAAAAATAAAGAGACCATTATAGGTCCCTTCTTAAGCATACTCTTCCATTATTGCTAATGGTGCCAGTGTTTGAAGGCTTTTAGAGCGTAAACGATAGGCAACGACTTTCTTCTTATATTGCTTAATGACATCAACATGTTCCTCATAGCTATATAGAGAAAACCTAATCTCTTTATTCCCTTTCTTCGTATCAATGACTATTGGTGTCCCTTCTCCGTGCGGCGGGAAATAATGTTTATCTAAAAACAAAGCCTCATTAAATTCATGAATAACTTGTAGTTTCATTTCTCCCTCTATATTTTTTCCATCTATCGATATAGAAGTATTTTCCGCCTCAAGCTTTTGATGCAATTCAAATTTACTAATAATTGATTCTACAACAGAAGTGGGCATGCTAGAAACTAATACTTTAATAGCTCCAAAAACAAATAATGTAACTATAAACCATGTTGTCATTGTTATCATCTCCATTACATTTAAAAAATAAATTTCGTTCCATACGGTATTAGTATACTAATGAGTATTCCAGTTACAATCATCGTTACCGAACCGATTGTCGCCTCTTTCTCGCCTTCCTTCACGAGACGGCTCACACCGATAATATGTGATGCACAGCCCATTCCAACTCCTTTTCCAATCGTACTTGTTATACTGAAAAACTTAAGTACTGTTGGTCCGATAATAGCGCCTGTTATTCCTGCAACAACTACAAAACTAGAAGTCATAGATGGAATACCACCAATTTGATCCGCTAATGATAGGGCAATAGGCATCGTTGCTAACTGTGGTAAAGTAGTTAATATAAGTTCCTTATCTATATTTAAAATTCCGCCAATCACTACATTCATACTCGTTACAGCCACTATACCTATCACTACTCCAATAAGTATCGATAAAAAATTTTTCATAAGTATCTTTCGCTCTTTAAATAGAGGTATGGCTAATGCTACAATTGCAGGGCTCAATAAGCTTGAAAGAATGTCTCCTCCATGTTCCCTATACTCATGATGAGAAATACCAAAAATGAAAAATAAACAAATCATAATTGCCGTAACTGTTAACACCGGTAACGTAAATGCAAACGTAAATTTTTTATATAGCTTTGTCGCCAAGAAATAAATTGCTACAGTAATAATACTTAAGACCATTTGAATCGTGCACCTTGTCGATTTTATTTTTTTGTTGTTATTAATAATTGACTTATATACCCTGAAACAATCAAAGTTACTACAGTACTTGCAACTACTAAAAGGAATATAATACTCCCCTTACTTAAAAGAAAAGACCCGTATTCCATCAGCCCTGTTGTCGAAGGGATTAAAAATAACGGTAAAAATACGATTAACTTTTCCGCACCTAACTCAAACCATTTTAACGGTAAAATGCGAGTGGAAAGGAGCAGGAACAGCATTAACATCCCTATTAAACTTCCCGGTATTGATAGATGGAATATTTCCTGAATCCACGTACCCACTAAGCTAAATATATATAGCACGCCTACTTGAAGTAAAAGCATCACGTACTTCATTTCTTTCCCTCATTTCACTATCACACATCCATATTATGAAATTTCATTTAGCGTGTCGGCAAACCGTTTAATTCCAAGTTGAATTTGTTCTATATTCGCTCTACCAAACGTAAATCGTATATATTCATTTTTCGAACCTAAAACACTGCCCGGAACAAATGCGACACCATTCCGTATAGATTCACCTAATAAGTGATATTCATCAAACTTTCCTTTCACTTTACACCATACATGTATTCCACCCTCTGGCACGAAACATTCAACTCGGTCTCCCAATGTTCCTTCAAGCTCTGCAATTAATTCATCTCTTCTTTGCTTCAATTGTCCACGAAGTATCGTAATATGTGTATGAAAATCCTTTGATTCTAAAAATTGATTTGCTACCCACTGCGTAAATACACTATGGCCAAAATCAACTTGTTGCTTTGCATCTGCTAAACGCTCAATTACACGTGTAGGACCAATTATCCATCCAATACGTAATCCTGATGCAACAATTTTTGATAATGAACTTATATAAAGAACATTTCCATTTTGGTCCATTGATTTTAATGTCGGGTTCACTTCTCCATTAAAAGAAATTAAACTATACGGATCATCTTCTACAATTGGTATACCGAACTCAGAAGACAGTTCTAAAATTTTTTTACGTCTCGCTAATGAAAGCACAGTACCTGTTGGATTTTGATAATCTGGATTCAAAAAGACCATACGAATGCGATGCTTTTTGTGCAAATCGATTAAGTCATCTGGATTCATTCCATGCTCATCAACAGGTAAATGAAATATGTTTAAACCGGCCGATTTAAACATTGGAAGCGAAAAACAATATGACGGATCTTCAATCGCAATCGCATCGCCAGGTTTTAATAAACATTGAACGATAAGATTAAGCGCCTGTTGTGCTCCAGACGTAATAAGAATAGAGCTTGAATCTGCTTCAATTTGTTTATATTGCTGAACATGTGCTGCAATTGTTTTTCTCAACATCTCATTTCCAAGTGGATGGTCATAGCCGAGATTTTCCATAAATGTTTTCTCCGCCAAAATTGTTCGAAATCTATCACTCGGAATTAATTCTGGTGACAGTTCACCACTCGCTAAATTAATTAAATCATCTTTTTGTGTTTCCGTTCGAATTTGTTGAACGAGTGGTACGTTAGGTAAGAACGATCCATCCTCCACGTACCTACCCCAGTTCGGTATTCGTTTATGTGAGACACCCCATATGTCTGTATTAACCCGTGTTCCGCTTCCCTTTTGCCGTTCTACTACTCCAAGTGATTTTAATTCTTCATACGCAGCTACTATTGTACTCCGGTTCACCTGTAATTCCTTTGCCAATATACGCTCAGAAGGTAACTTACTATCAGAAGGAAATTCACCTGAAGAAATGCCTCTTTCAATATAATCAGCAATTTGTTTATATACAGGTGTCTTATCTGCACGATTTGGTTTCCATTCCATCTAGTTTCCTCCTTTCAAAACGAACTATCCTCATTTTTCACTAACAGTATTCACCGTAAAAATAGTATTAATTAGTCACATTTTCTTATCCGTAAATGGATATATCCAAAATGGTTCTTTTTCTGATTACTCAATAGCTTCTGAAATTCCAACTTCATACTCTCATTTCAGTTCTTTTACAAACTATTAAATCATTACCGCGTACCATGTTACCCCGGCCAGTAGAACAAAAAGAAGAAGAATATAGATTGCAGATAAGTTTTTCACATTTCTTTTTGTAGACTTACCGTAATTCTCCTCCACGTTTCTTGCAACTAGTACAGTCCCAAATAGCGATACAATTACAATAATAACGACTAGTGAAATTGCAAAACTCATTGTCTTTTCACCTCTCTAAGACCCATCTATTTTAATTAAAGAACTTACATAAAAACCTTCCTCTTTAAAACGTTGATAACATACTACCTTTCTTCTCTTATCATAATAGATGTTTGCAAAAAGCGGACCAACCACTTTCGTGTTTTTTTGCTCATCCACTTAAAAAAATAAAAAGCAACTGATCACTTAGGACCAGTTGCTTTTTTCACACGATAATTTTTCATTTAAAATTAATTCGATTTAAAAGTTTCGCCTTTTCATAATGAAACATCGACTGAGATAACTCAAAAATTGTTCCATTTACAAGATACACTGTATTTTCAATAAGAAGCGCCGGATCACCTTCATTTAATTCTAAAAGCTGTGCATTTTCTTTATTTACTTTTTCACAACTAATAACTTTATCAGCAAAACCAATATTTAATCGTAAATCTTTAATGAAATAACTGTATACAGAGCTTAATGCTATTTCTTCGTTCAAATATGGAATAATATCCTTTTTGAAATAACTTACTTCAATAGAGAATGGTTTAGCATCTACAATTCTTAAGCGCTTCAAAAAATACAACCTAGTTCCAGCTTCGCATTGCATCCGCTTTGCTATCTCTTCGTCCGCATCTATTACTTCCAGCTCTAACACTTTCGTTTCAATATTTTGTGAAACAAGATTTTTCGTTAATCCACGTAAACTTCCTAAATTAATGTAATCTGTTACAGAAGTTTCGCGTAAAAACATGCCACTACCTTGCACTTGAAAAATATAACCTCTATTCACAAGCTGACTAATTACTTTACGTATCGTATTACGGCTTACTTCAAATCGATTCATCAACACTTCTTCTGTAGGTAGTTTTTTCGTTTCATTAAAAAGCCCATCTCGAATGTTTTGCTCTAACACATCTGCAATTTGTTTATACTTTGCACTCATACACTTTCTCCTAAAATACTCTTTTATCTGTTATAACTCTTCCCCTCTCGTTTCGATCACACGTTTATACCAATGAAACGAAAGTTTCTTCTTACGTTTTAAGTTATCATTATGATCGACAAAAATAAAGCCATATTGCTTTTTATATCCATTTAACCAACTTAAAAGATCAATCACTGACCATGCATAATAACCTTTTAAGTTAATTCCCTCTTCAATTGCACGCTTCATTACTTTTAAATGCGCTTCAATAAATTTAATTCTCGGAACATCTACAATTTCTCCGTCAATGATTGGATCTTCATCACCAAGTCCATTTTCCGTTACATACATCTTTATGTCACCGTAACGCGCTTTCAACATATGCAATCCCTCTAAGAAACCTTCGGGAGATATTTCCCATCCCCATTTTGTATATGTTTTATCATCCATTTTAACTGTTCGATAAAAACCATCAAAAGAAGGGTTACCTGGAGCAAGCGTTGAGTTTTCTCGAGAATGTTCCTCACTCTTTATATCCATATCGTATCTTTCTACTCGTATTGGTTGATAATAATTCAAGCCAATAAAATCATTTTCTTCTGCATTTTGTTTAATGATTTCTAATTCTTCAACCGTCCAATTAGGAGTCCATCCTTTTTCCTTTAATTGTTGTACAACATAAGACGGATACTCGCCTTTTAAAATTGGATCATAATACCAATACGTTTCATATTCATTCGCATGATTTGCTGCTCGTATATTTTCTTTTTGATCATCCACACTATAAGCAGGTAAGAAAACATGTGTAATCCCAATCTCACCATATTGTTTCAGCTGCTTGTACACCGCAACTGTTTTCGCATGTGCATAAAATACATAATGAGTCGCTTGAAAATACTTTGGAACATCATTTTGGATTCCTGGTGGATGTGCACCTTTTAAATAACCTAATCCACAAAACATTACTGTCTCATTAAAAGTAATCCAATGCTTAACTCTGTCACCAAATGCCTTAAAACAAGTTTCTGCATATTTTACGAAAGCCTCTGCTGTTCTTTTATTCGTCCATCCACCATCTTTTTCTAACGGTAATGGTAAATCCCAATGATATAAAGTGACAAACGGCACAATCCCGTATTTTAAGCATTCATCAATTAAGTTGTTATAAAATTCAATCCCTTTTTCATTTACCTTTCCATCTCCAGTCGGCAATATTCTCGCCCAAGAAATAGAAAAACGATACGATTCTAATCCCATCTCAGCCATTAAGCGAACATCTTCCTTATATCGATGATAATGATCAACAGCTACATCACCATTTGTTCCATTGTATGTTTTGCCAGGAATTTTTGAAAACTCGTCCCAATTCGTAACACCTTTTCCATCTTCATTCCATGCACCTTCTACTTGATAAGAAGCTGAAGCAGCTCCGAATAAAAAATCATGTGGAAACTTCATAGTATATACCTCCATTTCATTACAACAAATCAAATTCATTCACATATATAAAATTTATAGGTACAAATTTTATATGTATGATTATATCTTATGTTTTTATTTTTTTCTATTATAAAAGTACAATTTCTATTGTTGGTTATTGGAAAAGAAAAAGAAGCGATATATTTTATCGCTTCTTACTCTCATCATCTTTATTCTTTTATTAATGACTTATTCGCTCTTATAACTTCTTGATACAATAATGGTGACCACTTTTCATTTATGTAGTCTTGAATTACCCAGCCTACTCTTGTAGGATTCTTTTGTTTTATATCGTTTGCAATTTCAGGATTTATATAAGAAGCGTAGTAATATGGACTATTCCA
This sequence comes from Bacillus sp. MYb78, assembly GCF_002975115.1. Lineage (NCBI taxonomy): Bacteria > Bacillati > Bacillota > Bacilli > Caryophanales > Bacillaceae > Bacillus > Bacillus sp. MYb78. Next base: position 52,465 of record NZ_PCOB01000018.1, on the reverse strand, counting down.
TGCTGTACCACCAGAAGACAAGCTTGTAAAATTAATATATAGATGATTTAAATCCTCGCTATTGTTCATCGTTTCATCCATCGTATCTTTAATAGATTTTACTTTCTCATCATAATTCACTTTATATTTATCTTGTACTGTTACATTTACATTTTGGTTTACAGTTGTGGTAAACGTCTCATTATCTGGCCAATAAAAATTATTATATCCTCCAGATTCATTACTACCACTATATCTTTTTAGTAGTACAATTTTCCCACGAGCATCTCCAAGTTTTATATTTCCTTCTGTTTTTAAAAAGATAGGATCAACAAAATAATTTTTTTCAAACGTACTACTAAATGAACCTTCTGCCCCTTTCATATCCTCATACTCTTTTTTTAAAGACATAATAATTGTTTCACTCGGGTTATCTTTTAAAAATTGTTTCGCTTCATTTATGAATTCATGCAGTGTTACGTAAAGATATAATGGCCCATGATGAAGAACTATCGTATTATCATCTGTTAAACGTCCTCTTATATCAAAAATGCGAGCTCCATGGTCCATTTGATAGCGAAAATCATATTCTTGCGTCATTCCCCACACTTGCTTAATCGGATTTTGCAACTTGAACGTCCCACTATCGTGTGTTCCTGGAATTGAAATTCGTGCTAACGGGATATTATCAGGTATAGGTTGCATCCATTTTGACCAATTTTCAAGCTCATTAACAGAGCTAGCTGCAACTACTCTCTTATCATGTAAAGCAAATACAAATGTGATAAATATTGTACTACATATGAATAATTTCAAAATTAACTTCTTATTGCTCATTATTATCCCTCACTTTTTCTGTTTTTACATCAAACTTATTGAATATAATATAAGCTAGTTCATAAAAAATAAATAACATTTCATCAATATGAAATATTGCATAGAAGTAAAGTTAAAAAATCATTCACATATACTAAATTAGAAAAATTTAAAGGAACTTCATCTGAAGTTCCTTTTGCTTATTTTATGTTCAATACATATGAACCATCTTTATTCTCATATTTATAGACGTATAAATAATATTTCCCTGGCTTTGCATTATAAGTTCCTTTAACTACATTTCCTTCATTTTCACCATATGCTACATAGTTATTTAAATCTGATTCATGATGAAGTACCCATGTCATTCCGATATTTTGTTCATTTAGTAGAGAAATATTAATATTTTCCGGCGAGTCAATTTGGAAAGTAAATACATCTACTCTATCACTAGTATGTAGCGTTCCTTTCACCGGTGTATGAAAGTTAACTTTATTTGCCTGTCTAGGCTCATTGTTTGGTTCATTTTCTGTTACTTGTAACTCATTTCCACCGTTTGATTTTCTTTGTTCATAACCTAAGTTTACTAGTATAGACTTCAAATCTGGTAAAACACCAATTTTATCTGCATATGGATCTTTAGATTTTGTTCCTGTGCTCTGGTTGCTTAATATTGCTCTTAGTTCACTTGGTCTATATGGTTGTCCTAAATGTTCTTTAGCAATGCTTTGTACTAAAGTCGCTGCCCCAGCAATAATTGGCGAAGCACTAGATGTTCCGCTAAAGCTTGAAGTATAAAGATTTACAGCACTTCTACTTTGCTCGGCTGTAGTTGTATCTACATTTTCTCCCCATCCGTACACATCAATACGGCTTCCATAATTCGAAAACCACATACGTTCATGAGGGAAAGATGAAGAGCCAGCTCCTACCATAATTGCACCCGAATCTTTAAAATCTTTACTATTACGATTTAAGACTTGCTTACCCTTTCTATCTTTGAACTGATCTAAATCATTCCACCCATTTGCTCCAGCCTCTATAATTACAATTCCCTTATCTGTACCAGCACGAATTGCATCAAAAATATCTGGTTGTACTTCAACAGGTAAATATTTATCACCATATCCATCAAAGGATGCTTGCGCCTCTAATAATAAAACATCCCCAGCTTCTAACTGATTTACAGCGCTTAATATTGCATCAGCCGTATTATACTGTCCGTTATCTCTTATTTGAGAGATAACCTTTGCTTTCGCTTTTGGCGCAATCCCAATATTCCCGACTTCATTGTCCTCAGAGGATACAATTCCTAGTACAGACGTCCCATGACCGACATGCTGATTTATATTTCTTCCAGACATTAATTCAATATTTTGATGTAATAAATCCTCATGATTTAATAGCCATCCGTATTCCATATCAACAAAAGTAATACCATTTCCATTACCGCCTTGAATTCCCCAGGCGAAAGGCGCATTAATACCGTATGGGGCTGCTTCAAGATAACCTTGTTTTTTAAATCTAGGATTGTTATTAGGATTAAGAGCTACACTTGATGATTGCACTTCAGGTGGCATTATTTTCTCTTGTTTCTTCATATACGCATCTTCTATTAAAGAAGATGCCTTTAACTTATCTACTATTTCTTCTTCATACCCACTATTTTGATTTTGAAGAATATAGTAGTTTAATAGACTTGTAGATACATGATTAGGTGCTTTCACTTCAAGGTTTTGTATTTGTTCCGGGCTTACAGATGTGAATAAACGAGTAAATGTTACATCTGGATATTCTGTCAAAAGATCTTTTATTACTTTATCATTCGTTTGAGATTGTATTTGTTTTTCAATACCATCTTCATATGGCAAATCCAAATTCGCTTTAAATTTTACAATGATTTGCTTATCTGTTTCTTGTTCTATCCCTAATTTACTCTGCTGTTCTATAGAATCAGCATATACACTATTGATAGTGCCTCCTGTTCCTAAAAGTGTTGTAATGATTACAGTTGACGCACACATTTTTTGAAATATTTTCATTACATCAATCCTCCTATTAATAATTATTAATCATTATATTAATCTATAATGATTAATTCTATAACGTATTCCCTTTCTACTAAATAGATTATAGTAATCAGAAATATGAACTTCAATGTATTTTCATATGCAATATTTCATATTCTGACTCTACACTAAATGAATATGAAACTTATAGTGATTATTTATTTTATATGTGCTAATATACTTACATTAATATATTACGCATATACACATTTCAAACTACATTACTTAATCGTTTCACCTTAATTTTTTCTTAGGAGGATTTACAATGAAATTACTAAAAATAAAACATATAATTCCTTTATCTGCGGCCGCAATTACATTCGTATGTAGTCAAAGTACAGCTGAAGCTTCTACCATTCATACAGTAAAAAAGAACGATACACTTTGGGGCATTAGTAAACAATACGGAGTTTCAATACAATCTATTAAACAGGCTAATAATAAAGGAAACGATAAAACCTTTATTGGCGAACAGTTACATATTCCAGGGTCCGTGAAATCAAATGAAATCACTGTTCCTCAAAACGCCAAGCCTGCGAACATTTCTGAACAAATTATTTATCAAGTACAACCGGGAGATTCATTAGAAACGATAGCAAAGCGTTACAATGTCACTGTCCAATCTATAAAACAAATTAACAATACAGTCGGAAACAAGCTTTATACAGGACAACATTTAAAAATCAACTCAAGTATTTCACAAAAAGAAAAAGACTTAATGGCACGCTTAGTTACCGCTGAAGCAGGTGGCGAATCCTATAAAGGAAAAGTAGCAGTAGCCAAAGTTATACTAAATCGTGTAAATGCAAAAGGTTTTCCAAATACAATAACAGGCGTTATTTATGAACCTATTAAATACGGATATGCATTTACTCCTGTTACAGATGGAAGAATTAATCAACCTGCAAGTGCAGAAGCAAAAATGGCTGTAGAAGAGGCTATCTCCACAAATGGAGTAGATTCAGACTGGATTTATTTCTACAATCCAAAAACATCAACGGACAAGTGGATTACGACACGTCAAACAGTAGCAGTAATTGGTAATCATGTGTTTGCTAAATAAGATTTAAAATCATTAACAGACCTCTTCACTTAAAAGGTCTGTTTTTTTCTATGTAAGATGTTATTAATCATATGACATAGTTATTTTTTTAACTGTTTCTTCTTTCAAATAAAAATTTTTGTATTTACTCCACCACTCGTAGAAATTAATAAAGCATCAAGTTCAAAAACTCCCACTTTATTAATAAAAGCTATTTCTTAACTTCATAAAATTGTTATACACTAGAAAAATAAAAAACAAACTATTCGTTAGCAGGTGGAAGAATATGTATGATGTTACGATTATCGGCGCTGGAGTAAGTAGCATTTTTATGGCTTATTCACTAGCTAAAAGTAACAAAAAAGTTTTAATTCTTGATAAAGGTAAAGCGCTAGAAGATCGCCATTGTCCTTTAGACGAAGGAAAAGTGTGTAATTGTACTACATGTGATAAATATTTCGGGTTTGGTGGTTTAGGCAAATCTGAAGGGAAATTTAATTATACAAACGGATTTGGCGGAGAACTTGAGAAAAAAGTCGGTAAAGAGGGTTTTATACAACTCATGGCTGAAGTAGATGAAATTCTATGTCAGTTTGGTGGAAGTTCGGTTTCAAAATATTCTACTGAAAATTCAAGTCTCACTAAGAGAGCTGAAGCGTGTGGTTTACAAATGCTAACAACAGAAGTAAGACATCTTGGTACTACACTTTCCAGTAACATTTTTCAGCAGCTCTATGAATTTTTACTGACGAAAATAAAGATCCAATTTCATATAGATGTACAACATATTCTGAAACAGGAAGATCATTTTACAATAGATACAAATCAAGGAACAGTTCAAACTAAGCAACTAGTATTTGCAACTGGGCGCTCTGGGGCCGATTGGTTAAAAGAAATGTGCAGTTCCCTAAATATTTCTCAGGAGCAAACACGTGTAGATTTAGGGATTAGAGTAGAAATGAAAGAACATCAATTACGTTCTATATTAAAAGATACTTTTGAAACAAAACTTTCTTATCAAGGTGAGCATTTCACAGCAACTACTTACTGTATGAATCCAAAAGGACGCATCATTCGAAAGTACGAAGAAGGTTTAGTTATGCCTGACGGTCAAAATTTTCGAGAGCAAGGAACTGGCACTTCTAATTTAAATTTCACTTTATTTATTCCTCGCTATTTTCCAACTCTCAAAGAAGCAAATGTATACGCAAGTTCAATTATTAAAGGCATTAACCAAGGACGAGATCGGATTGTTATACAGCGCTTAGAGGACTTACTAAAGAAACAACCTACGGCGGAAAACAGCATGGAACATAGCCGTATACAGCCTACACTACAGGGGGATTATGGAGATTTGAATCAAGAAATTCCTCAATTATATATTGAAGGGCTCAAAGAATTTTTATTATGTTTAGAACAATTTATACAAGAACCTATTGATCAACATACTTTACTATATGGAATTGATGGAAAGTTCTATGCTCCTACGATAAAAATTAATAATCATTTTGAAACTAGTATACATGGGCTATTTTTAATTGGAGATTGTTCAGGCGTTACGCACTCATTATCTCAAGCAGCTGCAAGTGGTCTGTATGTTGGAAAGTACTTATCTGACATTTAATTTCTATCATTAAGATTCTAGTCAAATATTCCTAATTTCAAAACACTTTACTTATATAGTAAAAATATATTAATAAGCCCTCCTATCCTTCCCGGCTAATGATTAACCGACAAAAAATCGGAATTTTACAAGATACATATGTAATATAACTACATATTTAAAACTGTTGGTATTCAATTCTAATAAATTGAATGTCAACAGTTTTAAAAGTCTCTATCCATTTTCACTTTCATTTGTTCGATATTTTGTAACATCATCATAGTGTTTAATATGGTAGGATGTCTATAAGTCAATTTCACTACAACTATGACTTGTTCTGCCCGTTTCTCAAAAAGAGTTATATTTATGCTACTACGCTTTAAAAATCCCCATTGTATGTATATGAATACTTCAAATTATTCCCTTTAAAAAACAGAGTCTAAATGGTTCATTACACTCTAATAGTTATAAAAACATAATATATAACTTCAGTTAAATAAATTGTATAAAGAAGGTGTAAAAATGAAGAATAAAATAAATTTACAAATGCAAAATATAAGCTTTGTTATAATAATGGCTTTAGCAGTATGGTTAAAAACATATCTTATTACGCGATTCAGTTTTGATTTAAAAATCGAGTCTTCAACGCAAGAGCTTATTTTGTTTATTAGTCCTCTAGCCGCATCATTAGCATTTGTTGGATTAGCATTATTTTCAACTGGTGAAAAGCGAAATTATATAGCGCTATGTATTAATTTCTTATTAACAATCGTACTCGTTGGAAATGTAATGTTCTATGATTTTTATAGTGATTTCGTTACATTACCAGTACTTGGACAAACCTCAAACTTTGGACAATTAGGCGGCAGTATTATAGAAATATTAAACTACAAAATTATACTCGCATTCGTAGACATTGTTTTCTTCTTTATTTTATTAAAAAAGAAATCATTGGTCTTTAAAACCGAACGTGTAACTCATTCTACACGCTTGTTATACTTTCTTTTAACAATTGGTGTATTCTTTGCGAATCTACATCTTGCAGAAAAAGAGCGCCCCGAATTATTAACGAGATCATTCGACCGAGTAATGCTTGTCAAAAATTTAGGCTTATATACTCACCAAGTATATGACTTAACACTGCAAGTAAAAGCCGGTTCACAAAAAGCGCTTGCTGATAGTAGTAAATTACAAGAAACTGAAAACTACGTAAAAGCAAACCAAAGCGAGCCAAACCCTAATATGTTTGGTGTAGCGAAAGGAAAAAACGTAATTGTAGTCACTCTTGAATCCTTGCAAACCTTCTTAATAGGAGCATCAGTCAATGGGCAAGAAGTTACACCATTCCTAAATGAATTCATAAATGAAAGTTATTACTTTGATAACTTTTTCCATCAAACTGGTCAAGGGAAAACATCCGATTCTGAATTTCTAATCGATACGTCGTTGTATCCATTAAATCGAGGGGCTGTATTCTTCACACACGGTAACAATGATTATACTGCGACTCCAGAAATTTTACGTCAGCAAGGTTATTTCACTTCTGTATTCCATGCGAATAACGCAACATTTTGGAATCGTAATATCATGTACTCTGCTCTTGGTTATGATCGTTACTATAATGAGCTTGATTACAAAATTACACCAGAAACAAATTTAAATTGGGGATTAAAAGATATCGAATACTTTGATCAATCAGTAGATATATTAAAAACTGTTAATCAACCATTCTATGCTCGTTTCCTCACTTTAACAAACCATTATCCATTTACGTATGATGAAGATACAAAATTCATTGAACCATACAACTCTGGTAATGGCGTATTTGATCGTTACTTCGTAACAGCACGTTACTTAGACGAATCAATTAAAAAATTTATTGAACGTCTAAAGGCCGAGGGGCTTTACGATGATTCTATTATTGTGTTATACGGTGATCATTATGGTATTTCCGAAAAACATAATCGTGCAATGGCACAGTTTTTAGAAAAAGAGCAAATAACAGAATTTGATACTTTAAATTTACAACGTACGCCTTTATATATTCATATTCCTGGACAAACAGAAGGTCAAACTATTTCAAAGCCTACGGGACAAATCGATATGAAACCTACTATTCTAAATTTATTAGGTGTTGATTCTACGAATGATATTCGTTTTGGCCATGATATGTTTTCAGATGAATATACTGGCTTTGTTGTTTTACGTGATGGTAGCTTCGTTACAGATAAGTATGCATACAAAAACAACACTTTCTACGACCGTATAACAGGTGAAATTGTAGATTTACCAAAAAAAGAAGCTCAAGCCCTCATTAAACGTGCCCAAAATGAATTACGAATGTCTGACAAAATTATTGAAGGCGATTTATTACGCTTCTCAGAAAGCAATAAAATTAAAACTGGCGAAGTACAAACTAAAATTAAAGAAACAGAAAAATAATCTATATATGAAAAAGGGAGCAACTTATTACAGTTGCTCCCTTTTTCTTTTATTCTACGCTTGTTTCTAAAGCTACATCCGTATAGGTATTATCATTACCAATATTTAAAATTACTTCACATTGACGCAATCTCAATTCAAAGAGCATGATAGAATCATGATAGATTTCAGGATTTGATTTCATCTTATGTAATATCTCTTGTTTTTCTTGTATTTCTATATGCGTGTTTTCTACAGCTTGCTTTAAGGAGTTAAATGGATTCCTAAAGAATATATTAATATCTCGCTCTTGTGTGTTTTCAAACAGCTCAAATTGCAAGAAAAATTTCTTCATAATAGAAGCCGTTACCTCAGTATAATCTTCATTTTCTACATACTGTTTGTATTTGTTATATAGCATAGATTTATTTTTAGGAAGAACTCCAAATAATTTACCGGCACTTTTCAGTAAAAATTGTGCTGGCGTAAATCGACGTAAAATATTTACTTCATCCATTTGTATTCTAGTCGTCATCCTGTCAGTATCTCTGCGCCAGTCATCAAGCACTTTAAAGTCACATTCTAACTGTATTCTATTTTCTCCAAATAGTGAATTAAGCCCTTCACTAAGTTCTTCTAAATACGTTTGACTTTGAAGAAGCTCATTATTAGAAGTTGCAATCCAATTTTGCATAGAAAGAGCAAGATTAGGTAATACAGTTTGTTCTAAATATTTATGCACTCTTTCATTCATTGCTTTATTTAGTTCCGTATCCATGTGCCCGAAATCACTTTCTTCACTAATTAAATTAGAACAGCTCTTTAATATCTTCGGAATATTTTCAGTAAGATCATTTGTAATTTCAGTTTTCATTGAACGATATGATTGTGTAATGAGATGAATTTTTTCCCGCTCAAATGCAGTAAGGTTATTAATGCTACCGTTTAGTTTCACTAGCATATCTTCATTCCAATTAATAGCATCCACTAGATTGTTTTCTTTCTCAACACGTTTATCCAAAAGATATGTAATTGTTTTTCGAATGAAATATAATAACTTTTCAGTACGTTCTGCATCTATATGTTTATGATTAAAGTTAAAATGAATAAACTCAGTTAAATCATTTAATTGTTGACTACTTGTATATAACGAAGAATAAGGGAAAATTCTCGCATGCGGGAAATATGTGTTTATTCTCGTTGCCGTATCATGTAATACCCTTTTCACTTCTGCTTCACTGTAAATGTTATCGATTTTATTTAATAAGAAATGAATTTGTAAATTTGGCGTATGTTCTTGAATACTTAATAGAATGTCACGTTCTTTATCAGTAAAAGGTGAATCCGCATTCAATACGAATAGTAATTCGTCTACAGAATTTAAATATTCGAATATTTCATCTCTAGTGTCGTTATTCCTATTAAAGCCAGGTGTCACTACAAATGTAAGTTTATTTTCATTTAAAAATCTGCATGGTAATTTAAATTCAACACACGCTCTATCTCTATATGTTTGATGGTGCTGAGACATCATATTATGGTAATCAGAGACATCTTCCGTTGTTGTAATTGCTGAGTCTGTTATAGCGTTTATTTCTATATGAGCATCATTTTTTAAAACTACTATATTTGAAATTGATTTTTCTAATATATTTTCTCCTAATATAGAGTTAATAAATGTAGTTTTTCCATTTCCTGAAGTTCCCGTTACTAAAATACGATTTGTTCTTAAATCTGCGAGCTCGTCAACTAGCCATTTAAATCGGTGACCTATTTCTATATTGTGCTTTTGTGCCCATTGTGTAATAGATTCAAAAAGGTGTAAGCTGTACTCTAAGCCATTTACATGATTAATAGAATGTGACAGTAAGTTTTCCGCATGTTCTATATTTGCTGAATCTATTTTGGAAGGGAAAATCTCATCCCATGCCAATACAGCTGCAGATGGAAATACAGCATAAGATGGATTGACTACCTTTAACCAATTTGCTAACAGATTTGGTATGATATCATTTAATTGTCTAAGCGTATATTGACCTTGAATTAATGCAAAGTACGTTTCTTCGTAAAGAGCAGAAACTTTGTTCCATATATCGGACGAATGTATTTCAATATGTAAGAAAAATTCATTTATTGTGTTAAGCCACAATAAGTAATTTTTTTCATTTTTATAACTGTTCCAGAGTGATGAAACCATTTGCGTAAATTGTACTTGATCTACATTATTTAATGTAGCTAATGCATCATAAAAATAGTCTGGTGAAATATGTTTAGTAAACCCTTTATCGATATATCCTTTTAACACCTCAAACCAAGGATACGATTCTATGCGAATTAACTCATTCACAGCAAGCTCTACTGCACTATCAAAATCTTGCTGTTCCTCATAAAAGGAACGGGCAATTTTTGTGACATTCGGATAATCAGGATTTAAAGAAACTGCTTCTTTAATAACACCGAAAGCTGATTCAAAATTATTTTGCTCAATGTAAAGAGAAAGTAATTGTAGTCTAATTTCGGTCATCAATATTTTATTATCAGTGGTAATAGAAGTATAAATATTTTCAGCAAATGATAACTGATTAAGTTCGAAATAAGCATCCGCAATATTTTTTTGTGCCCATGGTGCTAATTCATTACTAACCTTCTCCCATTTAAAAATAGCTGATTCAAAATCTTGATGACGATAATAAAATTCACCTTGTGCAAAACGAATATAAGACCCATCAGAAATCTCATTTTTTTCTTCGTTTACATAAGCTTGTCCAAGTACGTCAAGAGTTGGTTTTGTTTCATTCTCCATTAGGAATGTTTCATAATACATTTTTTTTATTAATTGTTTTTCTAATCTCATCTTTTCCCCCACTATATCTTGAAAATACATTTTTAAGATATGTCAATACTTTTTGTATGTATGCTTTTTATCTTAACAAAGAATATCTTTTGGAAAATTTCATTTTCCTTTCATTTTTCAAGTTAGATTGAATTTTTATGAGAAAAGTTTCAGTTTTTTTTCAATTCCCTTTCAGTTATGAAACAGCATTAAATGTTCCTAATAACCTAATAACACTATAATATTCCACATTATATTATCAGGAAAATCCCATATAAACCATATTATAAAAACAATCTATATTGAATTTATATACATAATTCACTGTGCTGTCAAACAAAAAAACAACAATAAGAGCCAACAGCTATTCATACCATTTCTTTCTCAAATTGTTTTCCTTTAAAATGTTTCAGTAGTTATGTAATTAAATTCCATTAACCTATATAAATAACTAGTCCAAAAAATATCTATATGCATATCATGTTATAGTAAAGAATTTAGGAGATCCTAAAAGGAGGCATTTTCATGTTTGAAGATAAATCTAAAATAAATTACCCATATGAATTTACTGAAACTACAACAGTTCCTCTAAAGAACCCCATTGACAAAAAATTCAAGAACGGGACAGGTACACATAACTTTCCAATTAAGAAGCACTATAAAGAGCAAGTTCTATACACTGAAAAAATCAATAATAATAAAAATAAATAATTGTATAGATCCTTATAACAATTAGCCAAATAAGAAGCAACATTTGGCCATGCATAGTTATTTGGTTAGTAATGTAGAAATCTTTATTATACAATTCATGCACCTTTTAAAAAGTGCTGTATACAGCGCTTTTTTATACATAGATAAATTTAAGCTAACGCAACCAAGAAATAAACTGCAAAATTACTCCACCTTATTTTCGTTTAACAATTAAATCTACATATTAAAAGGGAGCAACAGTAAATGTTGCTCCCTTTTGAAAAGTAATTTTATTCACTCTACATAACCCTCTTAAACATCTTCTCCAACTCATAAGTAGAATGATGCACAAGAATCGGTCTTCCGTGTGGGCATGTGTATGGGTTTGTTGTTGTACGTAATTCTTCCAGTAAGGCAAATATTTGATCGTTCGTTAAATATTGATTCGCTTTAATGGATGCTTTACAGCTCATCATGATGGCTGCTTCTTCACGTAACTTTTTAATATCAACTTTTTTTAGTTTAACGACTTGCTCCATCATTTCATCGATAATTTCTGTTTCTTGTCCTTTCGGGAACCATGTTGGATGCGAGCGGACGATAAAGGATTGATGGCCGAATTGTTCTAAAAATAGCCCGACTTTTTTTAGTTCTTCTAACTGCTCTTCGACACGTAAAAATTCAGTAAGAGATAGATCAATACGGTACGGTACAAGTAACTCTTGTACTTCTTGCGCTACTCTTCCTACTTTATCACGGAAGTATTCATAATTAATACGTTCCTGCGCGGCATGCTGGTCAATCATATATAAGCCTTTATCATTTTGAGCGAAAATATATGTTCCGTGCATTTGTCCAATTGGATAAAGCGGTGGTAAGTCATTCCCATTCATTTCAATCTCTTTTATTTCCCGAACTTCTTCTTCTAATTCCTCTAGTTCAAAGTCCTCTTCATTACTGTCCCACGATTTCTCTTCTCGAATTGGTTCTTCAATTATCGGTCTAGTAGATGGCTGCCAACTTTGTTCTTCTTTTATGAGCGACTGTGGTGGTTGCCATTCTTGTTTCGGCGGTTGCCACAGTTGTGGTGGCTGTTTCACAGCCTGCGGTTCTTCTTGTTTTGCATCCATGCCAGTTGGTAAAACAATGTCCGGCATAGATGGTTCTTTCGGCTTTGCATGCTCAAACTGGAACTGTTCTTGCACACTTTCGTCTTTTTCTTTTTTCTTCGTTGTTACGCCTGCATCTGGAATGAGCTGTATTTTTTTAAATGCAGCTTGCAATGTTTCTTCGATCAGCTTTAGCAATTCTTGTTCTTTACTAAAACGAACCTCTAACTTCGCTGGATGTACGTTAACGTCAACTAGCATTGGATCCATTTCAATCGATAAGAAGCCAATTGGATACCGGCCGACTGGCAGTAATGTATGGTATCCTTGCTGAATTGCTTTCATTAGTACAAAGTTTCGAACGTAACGACCATTTACGATCGTTGACATATAATTACGAGATGCTCTTGTTACTTCTGGTAATGTTACATAGCCTTTAATTGTAAAGTCTAAAGATTCAGCTTCAATTGGAACAAGCTTCTTCGCAACTTGAATACTGTAAATCGATGCAAGTACTTGCCTTACATCACCGTTACCTGATGTATGAAGCAATTTCTTTTCATTATGAAACAGTTTTAACGATACTTCTGGATGTGACATTGCAATACGATACACGATATCTGTAATATTCCCGAGCTCCGTATGAATGGTTTTCATATATTTAAGACGCGCTGGTGTATTAAAGAATAAGTTTTGTACTGTAATATCTGTTCCTTTTCGGCTCGCAGTTTTCTCTTGTTTTATAATGTCTCCACCTTTAATTATGAGGTGTGTACCAGGCGCATCACCTGTGCTAGTAATTAATTCTAATTCACTAACAGAGGCAATACTCGGCAATGCCTCACCGCGGAAACCGAGTGTTCTTATGCGAAACAGATCGTTTTCATCTTTAATTTTACTCGTCGCATGGCGTTCAAAAGCGACGATACAGTCTTCTTCTGCAATACCATCACCGTTATCAATGATACGAATTTTCGATAACCCAGCTTCTTCTAAGTGGATTTCAATAGATGTACTATTCGCATCGATAGAATTTTCCACAAGTTCTTTTACGACTGAAGCAGGGCGCTCTACTACTTCCCCTGCCGCAATTAAGTTAGAGAGTTGGTCATCGAGTTTGCGAATTTTCCCCATCTACTTACTCATCCTTTCTTTAACTTCTTCTGTAAGCGATACAATTCGTTCATCGCTTCTAAAGGTGTCATATCAAGTAAATCAATTTTTTTAATTTGCGCAAGTACTGCGCTTTCTTTTTGATCAAGCACAGGCTTGTCTTGTTTTTTTGAAGATTGGTCTCCTCCAAAGAAAGATAGTTGTGACTCTTCTTCAGTCTCTTCTTTCTTTTCTTGTATTTCTGCCGGTTCTTCTTTTACAACTACAGGTTCTGGAACAACTTCTTGTACCTTTACTTCTACACGCTTTGGAATAATAATTTCTTCCTGTCCTTCTAGTTGTGCTAACACTTCTTTCGCGCGGGCGATTAAGCTATCTGGAAGCTCTGCAAGTTGCGCAACGTGAATTCCGTAACTTTTATCAGCTGCTCCATCTTGAATTTTATGAAGGAATACTACTTTTCCATTCTCTTCAATTGCTGAAACGTGTACATTTTTCAGTTGATCTAAACTCTCTTCTAACACAGTCAATTCATGATAATGCGTAGAGAATAACGTTTTTGCACCAATTTGGTCATGAATATGTTCAATGATTGCTTGTGCAAGTGCCATACCATCATACGTAGATGTACCTCGTCCAATTTCATCGAATAAAATTAAACTTCTTTCTGATGCGTTTGCAATTGCATTTTTCGCTTCTAACATTTCGACCATAAATGTACTTTGACCTGATATTAAATCATCCGCTGCACCAATTCTCGTAAAGATTTGATCAAATACAGGTAATACTGCTTCTGTTGCTGGTACGAAACAACCGATTTGCGACATAACAGTTACAAGTGCTAATTGTCTCATATACGTACTTTTACCAGACATGTTCGGTCCTGTAATTAAAAAGACATCCATCTTCTCTGGCATAATACAATCATTCGGTACATACAATTTCCCGTTCAATACTTTTTCAACGACAGGATGACGACCATCTTTAATAAAGATTTCACGCTTCGTTGTTAGTACAGGTTTTACAAACTGTTCTTCTTCACTAACTGTCGCAAAACTTTGCAGTACGTCTAATTCACTAATTACTTTTGCTAAATGTTGTAATTTCGGAATAAATACTTTTACTTCTTCACGAAGCGCTGTAAATAAATCGTATTCTAGTTGTACAATTTTTTCTTCTGCTTCTAAAATTAACGTTTCTTTTTCTTTCAGTTCATCTGTAATGAAACGTTCAGCATTAGCAAGCGTTTGTTTTCGTTCGTAGCGGCCTTCTGGAAGTGCTGCAAGATTCGCCTTCGTCACTTCAATGTAGTAGCCGAAAATACGATTGTACCCGATTTTTAACGATTTAACTCCTGTAATATCACGCTCTCGTTTTTCAAGCTCAGCGATCCACGTTTTTCCGTTTTTACTAACGTAACGATATTGATCAAGCTTGTCATTATAACCGTCTTTAATAATATCTCCATCTTTAATAGAAAGCGGTGGGTTTTCTTGAATACTTCTTCCTAGTAATTCAGTTAAGCTCTCACATGGATCCGCCCCTTGAATTAACCTTGCTGCATAAGCATTATCTAACAAACTAATCGCTTCTAAAATAGCTGGCACTTGAAGTAAAGATCGTCTTAACTGTAATAAGTCCCTTGCATTAACATTACCAAATGCAACTTTTCCTGCTAAACGTTCTAAATCATATACTTCTTTTAATTTTTCTTTTAAATCTTCACGTAAGAAGTAATCATTTACAAATGTTTCAACCATTTCTAAACGCTCTTCAACTTTTTCTTTCTGAATAAGTGGACGTTCCATCCACTGTTTTAACATACGACCACCCATAGCTGTTTTTGTTTTATCCAATAGCCATAATAATGATCCTGTTTTTTCTTTCGTTCGAAGTGTTTCCGTCAGCTCTAAATTTCGCTTTGAATGCACATCAATTTTCATAAATTGATTCGTATAATAAATTTCTACAGGTTGTAAATGATCTAATGAACGTTTTTGCGTTCTTATCACATAGTTAAATAAGCGTCCAATTGCTTTAATTAACTTTGCTTGCGAAACATTTTTCACAAGATGTTCTAATCCTTCAGGAATTGCCGTTGCATCTTCATATGAAATTGTCATTTTTAACGTTTCAGTTAATTTATTTAATTCATCTTTAGAAAATGAAGAATCTACAACAATTTCTTTCGAACCAGTTGCATACACTTCCAATAAAATATCTTCTACTGAACCAGTCAATAACGTTACTGTATTTTGTCCAGTCGTTAAATCATTACAAGCTAAAGCATATGATCCATCTTCAAAATGTGTTAATGCGGCTAAGAAGTTGTTTTCTTTCTCATCAATTGTACGCCCTTCCATCATCGTTCCTGGCGTAATTAGTTGTACTACTTCACGGCGCACTACACCTTTAGCTGTTTTTGGATCTTCCACTTGCTCACAAACAGCAACTTTATATCCTTTTTCAACAAGTTGTTCAATATAGTTTTTAGCTGCATGATGGGGTACACCGCACATCGGTATACGATCACTACTGCCACCATCTCGGCTCGTTAATGTAATCTCAAGCTCATGAGCTGCTTTAACGGCATCTTCAAAGAACATTTCATAAAAATCGCCTAATCGGAAAAATAAAAAGGCATCTTGATAGTCTGCCTTAACCTTTAAATATTGCTGTATCATAGGGGTATATTGCGTCATACTTTTCCTCCATAATTCTTACATAGTAATCAATTTTCATATATGTCACATTTCACGGACATCCATATCTCCTATTTCAGGAGTCTATCTTCATTATAACATATTTCATAAAGAATCATGTTCATTCAGCGCCACTTATGTAAAGTAAAAAGCTAGGAAGAACTTCTCCCTAGCTTTCTATTACTCTTCTTCTGCATCAACGATAAAGTTCGGATCTAATTCTTCAAATTCATCATCAGCAATTTGGAAATCATCATCTGATTCTACGCAGCCTTCAGGATTTACACTTACACAAATTTTCGTTTCTCCAACTACTTCTGTTACAAATTCACGTTCTACAGTTACAACAATTTTATTACCGTTTGGTGATACAAGCGCTTCTAAACAATTTGGTGGCTGAATAACACGAGCAATAATTTCTAAATCGTCACCAGAAAAGTTTTTATCACGATAACCAATGCTGACTTCGTCCGTGTAGTTCACGCGTTCTGTTACAACTTCAGTCTTTGTATTTCCATCAAATGAATACCAAGTGTTCACATCATAGAAACCTTCAATTTCCACATGCTTCCCATTCTTTCTTGCTTCGTACGAGTGGTTAATTACCCAGCACCCTAAAATACTTGTTGGTTCATTATTCGATTCACATGTATGCGTTGACTTTGTATACTTACGTCCTTTTCCAACCACTGCTTTTGTAATAATCTCTCTAAATTCGGACATTCGTAACCCTCCTCAATCACTATTCACTTAATCATATGCGTGACAATAGCGGAATGTGTCATTCTTTTTTTGAGAAGAACTTACGTTTAATCAACTAAAAAAAAAGAGATGTCAATATGACATCTCTTTAACAACCACAATTTCCTTTTTTACTTTCTACCGCTGCGCCAGTTTCACCCTTAAGTACATCGCCACCAGTTGAAATTAATATTTCATCTGTTACGTTGTTAGAAATTGTACTAGCAACTAACTGTAATAAGTCATTTACGTATGTTTGTGAAGATTTAAATTCTTGTACGACTGGAATACTGTCTAACTTATCTTGCAATGCATCAATTTCAGCTTCTACCTTTTTTAAAGCTTCCCACTTCCCGTAATGCTGCAAGTTTACTGCTTGTTTTTGCAGTGCTTTAATTTCATCGATTGCGCGCTTTACATTTTCATTTTTATGAATTTGCGCCTCTGCTTTCTTAAAAAAATCAACTTCTTCTGTTTCAGAAATCATTTTTGCTAATTCTTTCGCTTGTTCAACAATGTCATCTTTCGAATATACTTTCATCTATTATTTCACCTCAATCGGCTCTTCAACTAATTCCCCGTTAAGAGACCAAGTTTTTGCTTCCGTTACTTTTACTTTCACAAGCTGACCAATTAAAGATTTTGAAGCGACGAAGTTTACAAGTTTATTCGTACGAGTATAACCTGCAAGTACTTCCGGATTATTTTTACTTTCCCCATCAACTAACACTTCTACAATTTGACCTTTATAACGACTATTCTTTTCAATTGCCAACGTATTTACTAGTGTATTTAAGCGTTGAAGACGTTCTTTCTTTACTTCCATCGGTACATTATCTTTCATTTTTGCAGCTGGTGTACCTTCGCGAGGAGAATAAATAAATGTAAAGGCAGTATCAAATCCTACTTCACGATATAACGACATCGTTTCTTCAAATTGCTCATCTGTTTCATTTGGGAAACCAACGATAATATCTGTTGTTAATACTGCATCTGGAATTGCTTCTTTAATTTTTCTTACAAGTTCTAAATAATGCTCACGTGAATATTTACGCGCCATAATTTTCAACATATCTGTACTTCCAGATTGAACTGGTAAATGGATATGTTCTACTAGGTTGCCACCTTTGCCAAGCACTTCAATTAAGTGATCATCGAAATCACGTGGATGGCTCGTTGTAAAACGAATACGGGCAATATCAACTTTACGAAGTTCGTCCATTAAATCGCCAAGACCGTATTCTATATCTTCAAAGTCTTTACCATATGCATTTACGTTTTGTCCAAGTAACGTAATTTCTTTATAACCATTTGCAGCTAAATGACGAATCTCTTGGATAATATCTTCTGGACGTCTACTTCGCTCTTTTCCGCGTGTATACGGTACAATACAATACGTACAGAACTTATCACAGCCATACATAATATTTACCCAAGCTTTAATATCACCACGACGTACTTTCGGAAGGTTTTCAATTACGTCGCCTTCCTTTGACCATACTTCAACTACCGTTTCCTTCGAGAACATCGCATCTTTTAGAATGTACGGTAATCTATGAATATTATGCGTTCCAAACACCATATCTACATGCTGATTTTTTTGCATAATTTTATTTACAACAGATTCTTCTTGAGACATACAACCACATACACCAATTAAAAGGTCCGGATTTCTTCGTTTGAGTGACTTTAAATGGCCTAGTTCACCAAACACTTTATTTTCAGCATTTTCACGAATCGCACAAGTATTTAATAAAACTACATCTGCATCCTCAGTTGAAAAAGTTGGTTCATATCCAAGTGTTGTGAAAATACCTGCCATTACTTCCGTATCATGCTCATTCATTTGACAACCATATGTACGAATATAGAACTTTCGGCCTGTACCAAAATTGCGAAACTCTTCAGGTAATCCAAAATCCCGTTCAATTTTAACTTCTTCTTTCCCGCGCTTTTTCGCATCCTTTAAGGAAGGTGGTTGATATACACTTTCAAAGTATTTACTATAATCTTTCTCTTCTTTTTTCGTAGAGGAATTTGCTTGTTGACTTGCTAATCGTTGTTGCTCGTTCATCGGTAATCTCCTTTCACCCTTAACTATACACACTCTATAGTCCATTTTAATGCGCTTAGACTCACCTCAAAAATGGTTAGATAGCTTGGAGATAACTTGTCCTTTGAAACTTGAGTAATCAATCTAATCATTCATAAGAATGAAGTCTTCCCCACGCAAATAGACATTCCCTTTTTATCATTTCTTGTTGTCCTACCCAAAAGCATATTGCTTTATCCCTATAAACATTACCATAGTATGACGTGTTTCGCCAATTTTAACAATTCAGAGGCCCTTTATTATCTTACATTTCATAAGCAATGAACTTGCCATTTTCATACAACGATTTACATATTATTTTACCATTCTGAATTTTCTAAGTAAATAAAACTACCCTATATTTTTTGCACATAAAAAGGTTGCCAAATCGGCAACCTCCTCTTCTTACATTACATAAATTCAGCAACAAGCTCATCAAACATTTTCTGATCCATATTTAAATCAGATTTCACTAAAGGCTCTTCACTATAGCCTTTAACAAGTTCTTGATATGATGGTTGCTTAGTATTTTGATAAATCAAACCTGTTACTAAACCGTTATTTTCCATTAACGTTTGCATAGCCATCATGCGATTAGATGAATCATATCCCTCTACTGTGCTTAGTTTCGTTAAGTTCTCTTTAAACCAATCGTAAGTATTTACTTTATTATAAGTAACACATGGACTGAATACGTTAATTAATGAAAATCCTTTATGGTTAATACCAGCTTCAATAATTTGTGTTAATTCTTTTAAATCACTCGAAAAGCTTTGCGCCACAAATGTCGCACCAGCTGTTAAAGTCATTTCCATTACATTTAGTGATGGTTCAATTGAACCTTGTGGTGTGCTTTTCGTTTTAAATCCCGCTTCACTACGTGGTGAAGTTTGCCCTTTTGTTAACCCGTAAATTTGGTTATCCATTACGATGTACGTAATGTCGATATTACGACGAATAGAATGGATTGTATGTCCCATACCAATCGCAAATCCATCACCGTCACCACCTGAAGCGATAACTGTTAAATCACGATTTGCCATTTTCACACCTTGTGCAATTGGAAGGGCACGACCATGAATACTATGCACACCATATGAATTAATATAACCTGAAATACGGCCTGAACAGCCGATACCAGAAATAACAGCAAGTTCATCTGGATTTAAGCCAACGTTAGCTGCTGCACGTTGAATTGCAGCTTGCACTGAGAAGTCTCCGCAACCTGGGCACCAGTTTGGCTTTACACTGTTACGAAAGTCCTTAAATGTTGCCATTTAATACAACCCCTTTTTTGCATTCGTTGTAAATCTCTTTCGGCAAGAATGGGTTTCCATCATATTTTAAAAGACTAGAAATTTTCTCACCATTACCAAGATTCATTTTCATAATGTTAGCAAGCTGACCTGTTGCATTGTTTTCTACTACTACAACACGCTTCGCCTTTTTCACAAGTGGATCGATTTCAGCTGTTGGGAACGGGTGAATTAAACGCACATGAGCATGGTTTACTTTCATACCCTCTTGTTCTAAACGCGTCATTGCCTCTTCGATCGCACCACGAGTTGAGTTAAATCCAACAAGCAATACATCTGCTTCTTCATGCTTAACATTTTTATAAACAGGGGTATTAAACTTCAAGTTCTCCATTTTACGGAAACGTTTGTCCATTTGATCTTTACGGTTTATTGCTGATTCCGATGGCTTTCCAGTTTCATCATGTTCTACACCTGTAACATGGTGAACACCATTTTTCATACCAGGTAAAACACGCGGCGAAACGCCGTCTTCAGTTACTTCATAACGCTTGAAGTATGCTTTATTTTCACGTTCTGGTAATTCTGCTTCTAAATCAAGCTTACCACGACGGATTTCCACTTTATCTAATTTAAGTGGTTCTACTGTTTGTTTTCCTAACGAAAGCTGTAAATCTGTTAAGAAAATAACAGGAACTTGATATTCTTCAGATAAGTTAAATGCTTCTACAATGTCATAGAAAGCTTCTTCAACTGTACTTGGCGCCATTACGATTTTTGGAATTTCACCATGCGTACCGTAAATCATCGCCATTAAGTCAGACTGTTCTTGTTTCGTTGGTAATCCCGTACTTGGACCACCACGTTGTGTATCAACAATTACTAATGGGGTTTCTGTAATACCTGCTAAACCGATTGCTTCCATCATTAATGACAGACCAGGACCAGCAGATGCAGTTAATGTACGAACACCAGCATAGTTTGCGCCGATTGCCATTGTACAAGCTGCAATTTCATCCTCAGTTTGAATTACTGTTCCGCCGACTTTCGGTAATTTTTTAATTAAGTATTCCATAATTTCTGATGCAGGTGTGATTGGGTATGCTGACATAAAACGAGCACCACCAGCTACCGCACCAAATGCGATTGCATCGTTTCCAATCATAAACATGCGTTTTTTACCATCAGCTTTTTCAAGCTGCATCATGTTTACTTTCTCACCTAGTAATTCTTTCATATATTGAGAGCCGCGTTTAATTGCGTCCATATTCTTTTGAACGACTTGCTCTCCTTTACGACCAAAGATTTCTTCAACAACATCTAAATAAGCTGTTTCGTCTAATCCTAATACTGCACTTGATGCTCCAACAGCAACCATGTTTTTCATTAATGATGTGCCTAATTCTGAAGCAATATCTGTAAACGGTATCACATATAGATTTACATCTGTATTGTCGGGTATTGTTGGATTAAATTTCGCATCCGCAACTACAATTCCACCTGGACGTAGTTCGTGGAAGTTAAAATCAATTGTTTCTTGGTCAAAAGCAATTAAAATATCTAAATCATCTGAGATCGCGCGTACTTCTGTTGTACTTACACGAATTTTATTATTTGTATGGCCGCCTTTTATACGTGATGAGAAGTGGCGGTAACCGTATAGGTAATATCCTAATCGGTTTAATGCAATACAGAAGATTTCTCCTGTACTTTCAATTCCTTCACCTTGTTGGCCTCCAACTTTCCATGAAAGTTGACTAATCATCTCCTACACCCCTTTTGGCTGCATTCATTGTAGTGTATTTTTTTACAGTAATAGTTTAGCATTTTTTATGCAAATAAACTACAACGGACGCAAATTATGCCTCTTCTGATTTCCCTGAATCTTTAGTATAAAGCTATTTTGTTTTTCATTCTAGTATTAGGTCTTAAAAAAAGCAATAAAATCAAATGAATTAATTCCGAGTTTTCTGTATTTTTAAAACAAAAATCTTAAAAGCTTATATGTTCAACAAAATTTTCATATAAAAATCGCTCTACAGTAGATGCAGAATAGTGTTTACAAAGCTCATTCATTACATTTTCATAATCTCGATAAGCTGATACATTTACAACTGTTTCTAAAATCCCATCAAAATCTGAACCAAATCCTATATTGTACTCTCCACCTAATGAACAAATATATTCGATATGTCTTACTATATCTGTTATATTTGCTTCATTTTCATTCGTTAGAAACTGCGGTACAAAAGTGACACCGATCATGCCATTTTTCTTTATAAGAGCTTTAAGTTGTTCATCGTTTAAATTACGTGGGTGCTCGCAAAGTTTCATACAATTTGAGTGGGAAGCAATAGGATTTTTTGCAATCTCTATAACATCCCAAAAACTTCTTTCATTCAGATGAGACACATCAGTCCATACATGTAGCGCATTCAGTTCTTGTACAACCTGTTTACCAAAATTCGTTAAACCCGCCCGACGTGTCTCTAGCGCACCATCAGCTAAGAGATTGGCATAATTCCATGTTAGTCCAAAAGAACGTACTCCTAGGCGATACAACAACCGTAATTTCATTGCTTCTTTTCCAATTGCTTCGCATCCTTCTAGTGTTAATATCGCTCCAACCTCGTCCTGTTTTAACATGTTAATATCCTCTTTTGTCTGAATAAACTTTACACCCGATAGGGATAAAATTTCATTATAAAAAATATCTACCATTTGTAATGCTGCTTCAAATCGGTTTTCATATGCCACTGTTTCTGGTACATATATAGCAAAACATTGTATACTTCCTTTTCTTCTCTTTAACTGTTCAAATGTAATATGTAATTGTGAATCATCGTTAAAATTCCTTTTCCCTTGTGCACTCCATAACTGAAGAAGCACGTCACAATGAGCATCAAAAATTTTCATTTTCATTCCTCCATTATAAAAACAACCTGTTTGCATACTGCAAACAGGTTGTTTAAAACTTAACGAGGTTCTACAATTAATTTTATTGCTGTACGCTCTTCGCCATCAATCATAATATCTGTAAACGCTGGGATACAAATCAGGTCCAAACCACTAGGCGCTACAAATCCTCTTGCGATTGCTACTGCCTTTACCGCTTGGTTCAATGCACCTGCACCAATAGCTTGAATTTCTGCTGTTCCGCGTTCGCGAATAACACCTGCAAGTGCACCAGCTACAGAATTAGGGACCGACGTTGCTTTAACTTTTAATATTTCCATTCCGCGTTTCCTCCTCGTTTCTTTAAAAAGTATTAGCAATTATTTCACTTTAACTTATATTCACGAGGAATGGCGCGTATTCCTGCTAAATTTTCGTAATTTTTCTAAAAAATTAAAATATAATAACTTATCTAAAATTTAACGGAAATTTACTCAAAAAATGGTTGATCGTCATTAATTAAAATGCGCTCAATTTTCTTTGCTTTTCCTGTATTTGGATCCACATCAATTAACACTGCACTTAATTGCGTTCTGCCATTTGTTACTTCAAATCGTACTGGTAAGTTTGTTAAAAACTTCTTCAATACTGCTTCTCTGTCCATACCTAATATTCCGTCATATGGCCCTGTCATCCCAACATCTGTAATGTATGCTGTTCCGCTTGGTAAAATACGGTTATCTGCTGTAGGGACATGCGTATGCGTACCTACTACTGCTGTAGCACGCCCATCTACATACCAACCTAGCGCTTGTTTTTCACTTGTAGTCTCCGCATGGAAATCAACAAAGATAATATTCGTACGTTTTTTCGCAATATTAATTAATTCATCCACTTTACGGAATGGACAATCAATCGGAGGAAGGAAAGTACGTCCTTGTAAGTTAATAACTGCAACTTCTGTTCCATTACAGTTCACAAAGATAAGTCCTTTTCCTGGAGTTCCTTCTGGGAAGTTAGCTGGTCTTGCAAGATATTTTGCATCATCGATGAATTCAAATACTTCACGATTATCCCAAGCGTGGTTTCCAAGTGTAACTGCTTGCGCCCCACATTCTAAAAAGTTTCGATATATTTTTTCTGTAATCCCACGGCCACCTGCTGCGTTTTCTCCATTAATGATTGTTACTGTAGGTGTATATTTTTTCTTTAATGCCGGTACGTATTGTTGAATCATACCTCTACCAGGAGATCCTACTACATCCCCAACAAATAATATTCTCATATGTCTTACCCTTTCTATGTACTGCATTTTTTATTGCTATAGCATTAAGGAAATTCCTTATAATATGTTTATTATAAGTTTGTTTCACTTTTACGCTATATAACTAACTGTCTTTATTTTATCCAATTCCAACACAAAAAAATAAAGTGGTATTTCACCACTTTATTTTGCGTATTCCACTGCACGTGTTTCACGAATAACAGTTACTTTAATATGTCCTGGGTAATCCAGTTCATTTTCAATACGTTTTCGGATATCACGAGCTAAACGATGAGCTTCTAAATCATCGATTGTATCTGGTTTTACCAAAATACGAACTTCACGTCCTGCTTGAATTGCAAATGATTTTTCAACGCCTTCATAAGACTCTGAAATCTCTTCTAACTTTTCAAGACGACGAATGTAGTTTTCAAGCGTTTCACTACGAGCTCCCGGTCTTGCAGCTGATAAAGCATCTGCTGCTGCAACTAAAACTGCAATGATAGAAGTTGGTTCTGTGTCACCATGGTGAGATGCGATACTGTTTATAACTACAGGATGCTCTTTATATTTCGTTGCGAGTTCAACACCAATTTCAACGTGGCTACCTTCTACTTCATGGTCAATCGCTTTTCCGATATCATGTAATAGACCAGCACGTCTTGCTAGTTTTTCATCCTCGCCAAGCTCTGCTGCCATAAGTCCAGTTAAATATGCAACTTCCATAGAGTGTTTTAAGACGTTTTGTCCATAACTTGTACGGTATTTTAAACGACCTAAAATTTTAATTAAATCTGGGTGTAATCCATGAACACCCACTTCAAACGTTGTTTGCTCTCCGACTTCACGAATATACTCGTCCACTTCACGTCTTGATTTTTCGACCATCTCTTCAATACGCGCTGGGTGAATACGTCCGTCCTGTACTAGTTTATCAAGAGCGATACGAGCTGTTTCACGACGAATTGGATCGAATCCAGAAAGGATTACCGCCTCTGGTGTATCATCGATAATTAAGTCAATACCCGTTAACGTTTCTAACGTACGAATATTACGACCTTCACGCCCGATAATACGTCCCTTCATTTCGTCATTTGGAAGATTTACAACCGAAACGGTTGTTTCAGCAACATGATCAGCTGCACATCTTTGCATTGCAAGAGATAAAATCTCTTTTGCTTTCTTATCCGCTTCTTCTTTCGCGCGAACTTCACTTTCTTTTACCATAACAGCGATTTCATGAGAAACTTCATTTTCTACTTTACCAAGAATAATTGCTTTCGCTTGTTCGCGTGTCAGATTGGAAATGCGCTCTAATTCTGTTTGTTGCTTTTGAACTAACTCTCCCACTTTGCTTTCCAACTCTTCAATCTGTTGTTGTCTCGCTACAAGAGAATCCTCTTTCTTCTCTAACTGCTGCTCGCGTTTATCGAGCGTTTCGTCTTTACGATCAAGGTTCTCTTCTTTTTGCATTAAACGATTTTCTTGTTTTTGTAATTCGCTTCTACGGTCACGAATTTCTAATTCAGCTTCTGTACGAAGTGTATGAATTTCATCCTTTGCTTCTAAAAGCGCTTCTTTCTTAAGTGCTTCAGCCTCACGATTCGCTTCGTCTAGAATACGTTTCGCTTCATTAGCCGCACCATTAATCTTCGCTTCAGCAATAGACTTTCGAACAAAAAAGCCAACAACTGCACCGACTGTTGTTGCAAGCAAAATGGAGATGAGTATCCAAACTGTACTACTCATGATTTCACCTCCCCTTGCTATGAATGAAAAAAGACTGTCGGCATGTACATTAAATTACAACATACAGCAAAGACCGTCGTCCCGCTTTTTTAAGGGACTTTCTTCATTTCACAATTAAAATGTCATATTATTATTTCGGTAAGTTTTAAACCTTACTCCGAATATTACTTCTCTTCTTGAGAAGAGTATATCGTATATAAGAAAAAATATACATTCTCATTGTATCTATCGTAATTTTCATTGTCAAGCGTTGTCTACTTTTACTTTCTTTACCTTCAGTCCTGAATGTTATCTGAATTTGAAAAATTGATAGCATATTATCCTGGAAAACCTTAGTAAATACCATTTTATTCCCTTAAAACGCATGAATATTCCTCTTTACACATCCCATTTGAGTCAAAAAAATATTTTAACCACTACGATAGATACCCCTTTAATAGAAGGTAAAAAATAAAAGACACGGGACCCGTGTCTTTTATTTTTTAATCTTGAAGAGTTGAATCTTCCGTGTCTTCCACACCAGAATCTTCACCAATTCCGTGATGATCACGAACAAAGAAGGCAATTTCCTCTCTTAAGTCCGTATTCTCTTTTAAGAATTGCTTCGAATTTTCACGACCTTGTCCTAAACGTTCTTCATTATAAGAATACCAAGCACCGCTCTTTTGAACGATATCAAGCTCAGAAGCCATATCCAAGATTTCACCTTCTCTTGAAATACCTTCTCCGTACATAATATCAACTTCAGCAACACGGAATGGTGGCGCTACTTTATTTTTCACTACTTTTACTTTTGTTTTATTACCAACGATGTCGTTACCTTGCTTTAATTGCTCCGCACGACGCACTTCAAGACGGACAGTTGAATAGAATTTCAACGCACGACCACCTGGAGTTGTTTCTGGGTTTCCGAACATAACCCCAACTTTTTCACGAATTTGGTTAATAAAGATTGCAATTGTTTTTGATTTGTTGATTGCTCCTGAAAGCTTACGAAGTGCTTGTGACATTAAACGTGCTTGTAAACCTACGTGTGAGTCACCCATGTCTCCTTCAATCTCTGCTTTCGGTACAAGAGCTGCTACAGAGTCAATTACGATAATGTCAACCGCACCACTTCGTACAAGTGCTTCTGCGATTTCTAATCCTTGCTCCCCTGTATCAGGCTGTGATAATAGTAATTCATCTATGTTAACGCCTAATTTTTGTGCATATACAGGATCCATTGCGTGCTCCGCATCGATGAATGCTGCTTGTCCACCTTGACGCTGTACTTCTGCAATTGCATGTAATGAAACTGTCGTTTTACCTGAACTTTCAGGTCCGTAAATTTCGATAATACGGCCACGTGGGTATCCGCCTACCCCTAGCGCCACATCAAGTGCTAAAGAACCACTTGAAATTGTAGAAATTCTACGTTCCGCTTGTTCTCCTAATTTCATAATTGAACCTTTACCGAATTGCTTCTCTATTTGTTTTAACGCCATATCTAATGCCGCTTGACGATCACTCATTCAAAATTCCTCCTTAACTGAATTGCTAATCTTATTATACCTATTTTCAATTCAATTTGCCAACAAAAATCGAACATTTATTCGATTTTTTTATTTTCCATCACACAAATACGGAATTTAACTATAAAAAAAGCTAGAAGAAACTTATATCTCTTCTAGCTTTTTATATAAATGATAAAATCCATATTTTGCTGATCGTTCTCTAATTTGTTGACGACTTCCACTTAAATTAAGAGGAAAGACTGCAGTTTGTTCACCTTTAATCGCTAATCCAACAAATACTGTTCCTGGCTCTTTCTGTTCTGAAGCATCTGGCCCTGCTACCCCAGTGAAACTAATTCCGATATCCGCTTTTAATAAATCCTTAACATTTTCAGCAAGATAACGAGCACATTCCTTACTAACTGCACCATCAGTATGCAATACTTCTTCAGGCACACGTAAAACATGTTGCTTCACATCATTATGATAACAAATGACACCGCCCTTAAATACAGAAGAAACACCAGCATTTTCAGTTACTTGATTTCCAAAAAGACCACCTGTTAAACTTTCTGCACATGCTAAAGTTAACCCTTTTCTCTTCAATAACTCGATTGCCTTATAATGCAAAAATTCTTGGTCATATCCGTAGAAAAATTCTCCTACTCTTTCTAAAATCAAATCTTCCACATGTTGAATTAGTTTCTCCGCTTCTCTAACATTTTGATGCTTAGCGGTTAAACGTAATGTCACTTCTCCATCATTTGCTAGCGGGGCAATTGTTGGGTTTGTTTGTCCATCAATTAAATCTTGAACTTTCACCTCTAATTGGGACTCCCCAATACCGAAGAAACGAAGCACACGTGAATAAATGTTTTCTCCTGTTGTAAAATTACGTAAAAAAGGCTCTACGTAACTTACATACATTGGTTTCATTTCTTTTGGCGGCCCTGGTAATAAAATATAAACTTTTCCGTTCTTATTTACCCCCATACCCGGCGCCATACCGTGGTCATTTGCAAATACTGTTGCTCCATTTAAAACGAGCGCTTGCTTTTTATTATTCTCCGTAAATTCACGGCCTGTACGCTTAAAGTAATTACTTATTAAGGCTAATGCCTTTTCATCATACACAAGCTCTTCATCTAAACTAGCAGCTATCGTTTCTTTCGTTAAATCATCTTTTGTCGGTCCTAATCCACCTGTGAAAATAAGTATATCAGCACGTTCTTCCGCAGC
Organism: Bacillus sp. MYb78; assembly: GCF_002975115.1. Lineage (NCBI taxonomy): Bacteria > Bacillati > Bacillota > Bacilli > Caryophanales > Bacillaceae > Bacillus > Bacillus sp. MYb78. The sequence continues at coordinate 23,356 of NZ_PCOB01000018.1, read as the reverse complement.
TTCAATCGCCTTTTGCAGTCGCTTATTATTATCACCAACAACAGTATGATAATACACGTTAATTCCGATTGAAGCTAACTTTTCAGATAAAAACTGGGCATTTGTATTTGCAATTTGTCCAAGTAATAATTCAGTTCCAACCGCAATAATCTCAGCATTCATCCCAATTCCCCCATAAACTTCTATTTTGAGTTTACAAAAGCAGCTCTATTTTTCCAGAAATAATCCCATCCTGAAATAACAGTAAAGATTAATGCAATCCATATGAAGATATCAGCAACTGGAATATGGATTAAATTTAAAGGTACATCGTGTAATAAATATGCTGCAATCGCAATAATTTGTGTCCATGTCTTAATTTTCCCTAGCTGATTTGCCGCAACTACTTCCCCTGTTCCAGCAAGTACAAGACGTAAACCTGTTACAGCAAACTCACGACTGATAATTACAATAACAATCCAAGCCGGTACATATTGCATCTCTACCAATGTAATAAGTGCTGCCGAAACAAGTAATTTATCAGCTAACGGGTCAAGAAACTTCCCTAAATTCGTTACAAGATTATACTTTCTTGCGTAATGTCCATCAATCCAATCTGTAGCTGAAGCAATGATAAAGATAAGTGCCCCTACTAAATGTTGAATTGGCAAATCAACATCACCAATTTTGTATGAACCCCAATCAAAGGGCGCTAACATAATTACCATAAAAATTGGAATTAAGAAGATTCTAGATATTGTAATTTTATTTGGTAAATTCACAGCTATTCCTCCATCATATCAAAAACATTTGTTCATCGAAAAAAAGTCATCGAAGCGATGACTGTTATTGTGCAGGTTGCTCTATCCCTTGGTTTTTAATCACCAATCTTTGGTGATATTCTTTTTGTGGATCTAACGGGAAAGCAAGCACTTGGCCATTCAGTTTAATTTCAACATTCGGTGCACTTCCAATATTAAGTCGTACTTCTTTTAATGTTGATACATCGCGTTTTTCTGTTTGACCGCTTTGTACTGTAGTGTTTAGAATTTCGTTACCCGCATCATCCTTAACATCTACATAACTTGCACCCTTCGCTGAAATTTCCAATTCTAACGTTTTATTATTATGAATTTCCAAAGTAGATACCTTACCAGTTGTTCCAACTACTTTCACTTCTTGCTGTCCAGTTGGTGGTGCTGGTTGCTCCTCTTTCTTTGGTTCTTCTTTCTTTGGTTCCTCTTTTTTCGGCTCTTCCGCTTTCGCTTCATCTTTCTTCGTATCTAACGGAGAATCTTTTGCTTTTTGAACTTCAATTTTCTCACTTTGAGCACTCGGAACTTTTTCATCATCTTTTCCAGTTAACGCTTGAAACACAAACCAGATTACGACTCCAACTGCGATTACTAACAGCGCAACTAAGATTTTCGGCATGTGATCTGCAACTGGCCATGATGAAGATTTTTGCATTGTTTCTTGTGTTTTTTGTCCCGTTGATACTTGTGGAACTTCACGCTTTTCAGATTGTGGTATCGTACTCTGATGTTCTACAAGCAGTTCCTCTCCATGTAATCCAACCGCATCTGCGTATTGTTTAATGAATGCACGCGCATAAAAAGCTCCTGGCAATACATCATAATTGCCTTCTTCAATTGCCACTAAATGGCGTTTTTGAATTTTTGTAATCTCATGCAGCTGATCAATAGTCAAGCCTTTTGCTTCTCTTGCTTCTTTCAGCTTTTGTCCCAATTCCGTCACTACTAACACCTCAATATTTCTTTAAAAGTCAAACATAGAGAAATTATTTTGCGTACCTTGCTCAATTTCATCTACTAAATTATATTGAATTTCTTCATCATAATCGTTACGCAACTCGATAATATAATCAAAATCATCCAATGTGTATTCTGACTGACTCACAAATACATCAGGATGTTCTACAACTTTCGTTGCAGGCAATCTCATAATTTCACGAACGAGCTGCCAATGTCTTTCGTTAGCACGCTTCGTTGACACAATTCCATCTAGGATGAAAATATTGTCATCGCTATACTCATCTTCAATTAATTGACTACGAACAGTTTGCTTAATAAGAGTAGATGATACAAATAACCACCTTTTATTTGCACAAACACTTGCAGCAACAATGGATTCTGTTTTTCCGACACGAGGCATTCCGCGTATCCCAATTAGTTTATGGCCTTCTTTTTTCATAATTTCTGCCATAAAGTCTACCAGTAAGCCTAATTCATCACGCACAAATCGAAATGTTTTCTTATCATCTGCATCTCGTTGTATGTACCTACCATGCCTAACTGCTAGCTTATCTCTTAGCTTGGGCGGACGATATTTCGTTACCGTTATGTTATCCATCGTATTTAAAATTGATTCAAGTCTAGAGATTTGCTCTTGATTATCACACATAAGAAGTAACCCACGTCGTGCATTATCTACACCATTAATTGTGACAATATTAATGCCGAGCATACCGATTAACGAAGAAACGTCACCAAGCAAGCCAGGTCGGTTTTTATGTATTTCATATTCAAAATACCATTCAATCATCCAAGATCACTCCCCTTGCTTACTTTACACCTACGTACTATATTATATGATTTCACCTTAATAGGGAAGCTAAATGTATAATCTATCCTGTGTAATTATTATACAAAAAAAGTAGAGAGGAGAATCTCCTCTCTACTTTTACTTATGTTGTACAAACTTAACCATTAAGTTTGCGATTGTATGTTGCTCCTGTTCATCAGCAACTTTCCAAAGCTCAGCTAATAATTTCTCTTGGTCATTGCGTCCTTCTACTTCATTAGCAAGGTAGTCGCCAACACGAAATGCCATATCTGATACCGCACCGCCGTCTAAACCTTTTCCTTGCGCTTGCTCTAAACGATCTCCTAAAAAGCTCTTCCACTGATCAAAATTATCTAATACTGACATAATTAAGCACCTCACTATTGAGTAATAAAATCATGCTTAATTTGTGCAACTATTCATTTTTTATGTAAGAAATTTTTAACAATGCCAACCGCCATTCACTCCGATGATTTGTCCAGTTATGTAAGATGCTCCTGGTGATACGAGGAATGCAACTGTTTTTGCTACTTCTTCTGGTAACCCTATTCTACCTAATGGTATATCTTCAGCAATTCCCATTTTATCTTCTTCAGAAAAAACACTTAACATTTCCGTTTCAATTGCTCCTGGTGCTACCGCATTCACACGTAATCCACTTAAAGACACTTCTTTCGCTAAAGCTTTCACATATGAATTTTGCGCCCCTTTTACCATTGAATAAAGCACTTCACAAGAAGCCCCTATTTGTCCCCATATAGATGAAACAATTACAATATTACCACTTCTCCTCCCAATCATAGGCGGAAGTGCCATTGAAAGTAATTTATATACGTTCTTCACTTGAAGTTCTACCATATAATCCAATTCATCGTTTGTTACATCTGTTACTAGTCCAAAAATACTCTTCCCAGCTGCATATACAATAACATCAATAGGCTGTTCAATTTGTCCCCACAATTGCTCTGGTCCATCACTAGAAGCCAAATTCGCTTGAACAGGGATAACTTCCCCCCATTCCTTCTGCAATTCCAATACCTTTCCTTCACTGTTATTGTAATGTACATAAACTGTATATCCATCTTGAATTAATTGTTTCGAAATAGCAGAGCCAATCCCCCCGCTCCCTCCAGTTACTAACGCATACTTTTTCATAAATTCCCTCTCTTATCTCTACAAGTTCAATTTTCACACAACTAAATAATACCCTCATCTTACAATTTTTCAATGATAAGATGAGGGTATCTTTAAAATGTTATTTTTTCGGTAACACCTGACAAACACTCATTTTTTCTTCTGATAACAACAATTTTGCTACTTCTTGTAAGTCTTGAACGGTTAGCCCTTCCAATACAGTCAATGCATCAAATAGACTAGATTCATTAAACGCATATCGTGTAAATTGATTTGCAATATATTCTGGTGAATTCAACGAGCGTAAAAAACCACCAATTTTCTTTTTCTTCACTCGTTCTAATGCCACCGCATCTAATTGATCATAATCTGTTTTTAATAAAATATCTTTTAAACGATCTGCCAATTCATCAGGTTGTTTCGTATCACCGCCAACCATTGCAAAACCGAAGTTATTTTCTTCTGTATAATCATACGAGAATGAATCATCAATAAGCCCTTCATTATATAAAGCTTCGTAATGAACAGAACTTTTTCCAAATAAATAATCTAAAAGTAACGTAAGCGCAATTTCTTGTTTTAAAAGCGCTTGCCCTTTTTCTTTTAAATTAGTCGCTTTAATACCAACTAAACATTTCGGTGTTTGCACAGGCATTGAAATAATTTTTTTCTTTTCATTTACCTCATTTGGTTCCTCTTCAAATGAACGCACAATTTCTGGCTGGTTTTTATAATCTTTTTTCGCTTGATTTTCACGTACTAAATCCATTGTTTTCTCTGGATCAATTGCACCCACAACAAATAATAACATATTGCTCGGATGATAAAATGTTTCATAACATTCATATAATAAATCTTTCGTAATTTTACTAATAGATTCGATTGTCCCTGCAATATCAATTTTAATTGGGTGTTTTACAAACAAGCTATCAATTAACCCAAAGTACAAACGCCAATCTGGGTTATCTTGATACATTTGAATTTCTTGCCCAATAATCCCCTTCTCTTTTTCAACTGTTTTTTCAGAGAAATAAGGCTCTTGCACAAAGTTTAGCAATGTATTTAAATTTTGTTCTACGTTTGAAGTACATGAAAAAAGGTAAGCTGTTCGTGTGAAGGATGTAAAAGCATTTGCCGATGCTCCTTGTTTACTAAACAATTGGAAAGCATCGTGATCTTCTTTTTCAAATAATTTATGCTCAAGAAAATGTGCAATCCCATCAGGTACACGAATCATTTCTTCTTTCCCTAATGGTACAAATGTATTATCTACTGAACCATATTTCGTCGTAAACGTCGCAAATGTTTTATTAAATCCTTGTTTCGGTAAAACATATACATCTAATCCATTAGGAAGTTTTTCATAATAGAGTGTTTCTTTTAATTGCTCATAAACAATTTTCTCCATTTACTCTCCCTCCGTTCCTTGTAAAAAGTAAATTGTATCTAGTTCAATATTTTTAGCAACTTTTACAATTTCTTCTTTTGTCACACTTTCTATACCTGTAAGCCATTCTTCAACTGGACGTGTACGATCTGAAATAATACCATGATATAGCATTTCTACAAATCCACGCGGTGTATCAATCGCCTCTAATATTTGATTTTGGATGACACTTTTTGTTTGATGTATTTCTTCTTCAGAAAACTCTCCGTTTTGCATCGCAAGCATTTGTTCTTTAATAATTTCAACTGCTTTTTCATAATTTTTCGCTTCAATTCCTGACATAACAAATAATAAACCTTTATGACTTTCAAAGCGCGATGCTGCATAGTACGCTAAACTATTTTTTTCACGCACATTTACGAATAACTTCGAATGAGAAAAACCACCAAACAATCCATTGAACAATTGCAATGCAAAATAATCTTCATCTTTATATGTGACAAATGTACGATAACCGATGTGTAATTTACTTTGTTTTAATTCTTGTTTTTCAACAACTTCTTTTTCTTCATTATTTCGTCTATGAAGGAGTACATTTCTTTCTCTCACTGGACGAGCTGAAATAGAAAAATACTTACTTACAAGATCAACAGCATTTTCTGAAATATCACCAATAATATATAGATCCATTTCATCTTCCGCTAACACCTTTTGATAATATTGATACAGACTTTCATTTGTAATAGAAGTAACACTCTCTTTTTTTCCATTTGCACTTAAACGATACGGTTCTACTTTGCACATTTCTTCAATTAAACGTTCGTTTGCATAACGCATTTTATCATCATAAGTAGCTTCAATGCGCTGTAAAAGTGCTCTTTTTTCACTTTCTACGATAGAAGGTAGGAAACCGTTCCCCTCCGTTGCTGGATGTAACACAATATCCGATAACATAGAAAGCGCTTTTTCAAATAACGGTGGTGCATCATGTAAATATACTTCATTTGCAATGTCTACATAAATGGAGATGATATGGTCTTCTCCTTTTTTACTTACATCTACCGCTAAAGAAGACCCGTATAATTCTTCTAAATATTGACGAAGACGAATTACAGAAGGTAATTTTTCTGTCGCACTTTGCAATACGTATGGCAATAGGGCACGCTCTGTCACCGTCTCTTCATTTAAAGGCGCTTTAAAACGAAATACAAACGTATTCGTTTTATATTTATCAGTCGGAATAATATGTACGCGTAAACCACCTAACTCATGTAGTTGTTGTTCCATTAGTTTCATTTATAGCCCTCCTTTACGTATATAGGAATATTCCTCTTCAATATACAGTTTTTAGAAATGAAAAATCAACTTTTCTTCCTTATTATGCTTACATATGATCTTTCTAAAAACTTTAATATGTAAGGAACATAGTAAAATTCCGTATTAAATATATTCTATGTAAAAAAGCCCACACTAATGTGCGAGCTTTTTTATACTTATAAAATACTTATCGTTTTCCTTTTTCATAAGGAGTTCCTAATGCTTTCGGAGCTTCAGAACGGCCTACAAAACCGACAAGTGCTAATATTGTGAATACATATGGTAATATCGTTAATAAAACACTTGGAATTTGATCTAATACAGGAATTGTTCCGCCCGTTACACTAAGAGATTGCGCAAAACCAAAGAATAGAGCTGCACCTAGTGCGCCTAGTGGATTCCATTTTCCAAAAATCATAGCCGCTAAAGCTAAGAAACCTTGTCCTGTAATAGTTGCCCCTGAGAAGTTATTAGAAATTGACATTGCAAATATCGCTCCACCAATTCCAGCAAACACTCCTGATATACAGACTCCAATATAGCGCATTTTATATACGTTAATCCCCATCGTATCCGCTGCCATGGGGTGTTCACCAACAGCACGTAGACGAAGACCGAACGGTGTTTTATAAATAACATACCAAACAACGAATGCTAAAATAATGGCAATATACGAAGTTATTGGTACGTTCGAGAAAAATATTTTCCCTAAAACCGGAATATCCGAAAGGCCTGGAATATCAATCTTTTCAATACGATACTGAATAAAGTCAGTCTGCCCTTTATCAAAAATCTTCTTAATTGCAAATACTGTTAAACCAAGAGATAAGAAGTTAATTGCTACACCACTTACAACTTGATCCGCTCGGAATGTAATAGAGGCTACCGCATGAAGTAATGCAAATAATCCACTACCAATTGCCGCAAATAATAACGCAATCCATGGAGTCATCGTTCCCCAAGTATCACCCATTAATAAGTTTGTAACTACTCCAATAAATGCACCAAATAGCATTAGTCCTTCTAATCCGATATTTACAACACCCGATCTTTCACTAAATACACCACCTAATGCTGTGAAAATTATAGGTGCTGATGTATATAACGTACCCGTCACAAGAATGGCTAATATATCTAAAAAGCTCATTTATTTCCCCTCCTTGCTCATGCGTGTAAGCGCCCATCTTAACACATAACTACATGCAACAAAGAAGATGATACATGCAATAATTACATTAATAAGCTCTGATGGTACATCTGCCTCAAAGTTCATTTGAGGGGAAGCACTTTTCAAACCACCAAATAATAAAGCTGAAAGGATTATACCAAACGGATTATTCCCTCCAAGTAATGCTACAGCAATCCCGTCAAATCCTACTCCTGTAAACGAAGACATCGCTGTCATACTCTGGAATGTTCCTAACCCTTCCATCGCTCCACCAATCCCCGCAAATGCACCAGCAATTGTCATGGAAAATACTACATTACGAGAAACTTTCATACCCGCATATTGAGAAGCATGCTGATTAAATCCTACCGACTTTAATTCGTAACCTAAAGTTGTTCTATCTAATAAGAACCACATTAAAATAGCGATTAAAATTGCTACAATAATTCCCCAGTGTAGACGTGAACCATCAGTAATAGAAGCAAGCCAGTCTGAAGATAGTGACGCACTCTCTTTAATATCATACGTTTTGTCATTACCCGCATGTAAGAAACGCTTAATAATGTCATATGTTACATACAACGCGATATAGTTCATCATAATGGTTACAATAACTTCATTCACTTGAAACTTTCCTTTTAAATATCCCGGAATGAAGCCCCAAATTCCGCCCACCAATGCTGCGAATAAAATAGATAATGGAATATGAAGGAAAGCTGGTAGTGAGACTGCATAACCGAACCAAACCGCCGCAAGCCAACCAACTAACAATTGACCCTCTACCCCGATATTAAATAAACCTGTACGAAATGCAAACGCCACCGATAAACCAGCAAGAATAAGCGGTATCATTGTACGAAGCGTTTCACCAATCGCACTTGCGCTACCGAACATACCTGTCCAAAGTGCACTATAACCAACAATTGGGTCATAGCCACTAACTAGCATTACAATTGCTCCTACAAGTAAGCCGAAAATAACGGATAGTACTGGGACTAAAATATTTATCGTTCGCTCTGTTAAAAGTTTTTTAGCCATTGGTACCCACCTGCTCCTTCTTTGTTCCTCCAGCCATTAACAATCCAAGCTGTTGTTCATTCGTTTCTTTCGCATCAACTATTGCTACAATTTTCCCTTCATAAATAACAGCAATTCGATCGCTAACATTTAAGATTTCATCTAACTCTAGTGATAAAAGTAGTACACCTTTTCCTTTATCCCTTTGCTCTATTAATCTCTTATGAATAAATTCAATTGCTCCTACATCTAAACCACGTGTTGGCTGTGCCGCGATTAATAAATCTGGATCACGGTCTACTTCACGTGCAATAATTGCTTTTTGTTGATTCCCCCCAGATAGAGCGCGTGCTAACGTTTGCTCACTAGGTGTACGTACATCAAACTGTTCAATAAGAGCCTTTGCTTTTTCTGTAATTTTGCTGAAATTTAAAATCCCTTTCTTTGAAAACGGATTTTTATAGTACGTTTGCAGAACTATATTATCTCTAACAGAAAAATCAAGAACGAGTCCGTGTTTATGACGATCTTCTGGAATATGACCAATTCCCTCTTCTGTTATTCTTCTAACAGGCCAATTTGTTATTTCTTTTCCTCTAATTGCAATAGAACCTGACTCAACTTTTCGTAAACCAGTAATTGCTTCTATTAATTCACTTTGTCCGTTTCCATCAATTCCTGCAATCCCAACAATTTCCCCCGCACGAACAGTTAAGTCAAGGCCTTTTACAGCAGGTAGTTGACGTGCATCGTGAACAACAAGGTTTGCAATTGAAAGTACCTCTTCTTTTGGCTTCGCGTCTATTTTTTCTGTTTTAAAATTCACTTGACGTCCGACCATTAATTCTGCAAGTTTATTTTCATCCGTATTTGCAACGTCAACCGTTCCAATCCCTTTTCCTTTACGAATAATCGTACAACGATCGCAAACTTCCATAATTTCTTTCAACTTATGTGTAATAAGAACAATAGATTTTCCTTCTTGCACAAGCTTTTTCATAATTTGAATTAGCTCATGAATTTCTTGTGGTGTTAACACAGCTGTCGGTTCATCAAATATTAAAATTTCTGCACCGCGGTAAAGAGTTTTCAAAATCTCAACACGCTGTTGCATACCAACTGAAATATCCTGTATTTTCGCATATGGATCTACAGCTAAGCCGTATTGTTCAGACAGCTTTTGAATTTCTTTAGCAGCTTCCTCAACAGCAATTTTCCCTTTTTTCTTCGGTTCATTTCCGAGAATAATATTCTCTGTAACTGTAAAATTATGAACAAGCATAAAGTGCTGATGAACCATTCCAATACCAAGGTCATTTGCCACATTCGGATTGGTAATGTTTACAGACTTTCCTTTAATTTTAATTTCACCTTGTTCTGGTTGGTACAAACCAAATAGTACATTCATCAATGTGGATTTCCCTGCACCATTTTCTCCAAGTAAAGCATGTATCTCACCCTGCTTTACTTGCAGCGTAATATCATCATTCGCTACAATGCCTGGGAATACTTTCGTAATATTATTCATTTCAATTACGTATTCCATTGTGTTCCTCCTTTTAACAGGGAACATTCCCCTATTACACTATTAACTTATTAAGCAATTCGGAAGTTTTATACATACAAAGGTTAGTTCTATGAACTAACCTTTGCTATTTCTCTATTTATTTTTTTAGAGAAGCTTCATATTCTTTATACTCTTTATCTGTAGCCGGTACTTTAATTTCACCGTCTGTAATTTTCTTTTCAAATTCTTCTACTTTTGTTAAAATTTCAGGGTTAACTTTTTTCACGTTATCAGTTGTTTTTGAAATACCAATACCGTCATCTTTTAAGCCAAACGCTTCAATTTTTCCACCTTTTAACTTTCCATCTTTTGCTTCTTTAGCTACTTTTTCTACAGCTACATCAACGCGTTTTATCATTGAAGTTAATGTTACATTTTCAGGCATACCTTCTTGATGTTGGTCACGGTCAACACCGATTACCCAAACATTTTCACCTTTTTTCTTACGGTTTTTCGCTTCAGTGAACACACCGTTACCTGTACCACCAGCAGCATGATAAATTACATCTACGCCTTGACCGTACATTGCTGAAGCAAGAACTGTACCTTTTTCAGGCTTATCGAATGCTTCTGCATATTCAGATACGATTTCAATGTTTGGATTTACTGCCTTTGCACCAGCCTTAAATCCATTTTCAAATTTACTAATTAAATCACTCTTCATTCCACCAACAAATCCTACTTTATTCGATTTTGTTGACATAGCCGCTACTGCACCTACAAGGAATGATCCTTCATGATCTTTAAATGTAATGCTCGTTACGTTCGGTGCATCTACAACAGTATCTACGATTGCAAATTGTTGTTTTGAAGATTCTTTTGCAACTTCTTTAATTGCACCTTCTAATTTATAACCAATTCCGAAAGTTAAATCATATTTATCTTTTGAGAATTTTTTCAAATTCGGAATATAATCAGCTTCTTTTTCAGACTGAAGGTAACGATAATTTGTCTTTTCTTTTAAACCATTATCTTTACCAAACTTTTGTAACCCTTCCCAAGAAGATTGGTTAAATGATTTATCATCAACGCCCCCAACATCTGTTACGAGACCAACCTTGAAGTCTTTATTGTCTTTCGTGTCTTTCTTATCACTGCTCGCCTTATCCGAGTTACCACATGCACCTAAAACTGTACTTGCTGCTAATGTTAATGATAATAAAAGGCCTGCTTTTTTCTTCATACTAGAAACCCCTCCAAAAATGATATATATTTATTTATTCTTACGCTGCTGTCCCTTACTTCTTGCTGTCACCTCCCTAAAAAGGAATTTACCTACATACGCTTTCTTAATACGTGGAAGCTAAATTTATCAGCTCTAAAGTAATTGATAGAATATAAGATTGGCTCATCATTTTGATCATAGTGCATTTGTTTTAATACAAGCAGTGCTGTTTCAGGCTCACATTCTAAAATCGGTGAGATTTTCGGATGATAGCCAATTGGCTCAATGTGAGCAACCGCATATGTTATGCGCTTATGCGTGTTATTATGTATCACCGTTAATAATGATTCCTCATTGTAACCCGATAAATCTGGCAATATTTCTTTTGCAAGTTTATCGATACAATACACAACAGGTTCCCCATCTGCTGTACGCACGCGTTCAATCATCACTGCATTAAAACCATCTTCACTATTAAACTTCTCTTTTTCCTCTTCAGTTAAAGTTGTAGTAGATGATGATAAAAAGATTGTTCCTGGTGTTTTCCCCACACTAGAAATCATATCTGTAATACTAGAAAGTTGTTCTATTCCAGAAGAAAATAATGGCTTTGCATTTACAAATGTCCCTACACCATGTCTACGAATGACAACATTTTCTTCTTCTAAAATACGTAATGCTTCCCTTAAAGTCGCTCTACTTACGCCAAGTTCTTTCGCTAAATCAAACTCTGATGGTAACTTTTGTCGTTCTTTATAAGCCCCATCTTTAATTTTTTCTTTGATGTGATCAATCACCCGTAAATATAGGTGACGACTATCGGATTTTACTGACATAAGACTCCCCCGCATTTCAATTATTCGACCTCTGATGTAAGACTTCTTTTCTCTTTTTTCAACTTACAACATAGTACAAATGACTAACTACTAAAAATAAGCGCAATTGTCGAATAAATAATAATAATTTTTTAAGATGAAATTTTCACTCTTTACTGTATAAAAAAAACTTTGCACCATAAACATTCCTCATTTCGAGAAAAAGTTCGGCACAAAGATCCTTTACATCCTTTGTTACACACTTTTCCCCTCATAGTCTAGCAATTCATGGTTGCCAGGTAGAAACTTATGGACCTTATCTCCAAGATTATATGAGGCAGTGATTCTTTTCGAAGTAATCTTACCACTTGCTCTCATACGTGTCAACAAAATCCAACATTTTTCTGCATTAAATATCGAACATTTACATAAAACATACTCAAAGTATTCGTATTCTATAGGGACCCTATAAATGTAAGCCCTTTCTTTATTGCTGAGTATAGTATATAACAAAAACACTATATAAAAAAGCCTAATTGTAAAAACAATTAGGCTTTTTTTAAGAACTTTTTTCTTGTACATCATTAATGAGTACTTCTCTCGGTTTACTACCTTCATATGGACCTACTACACCATTCATTTCCATTGCATCAATTAGACGAGCAGCTCGCGTATAACCTACTCTAAACCTACGTTGTAGCATAGAAACAGATGCTGTTTGCATTTCCACTACAAGTTGAACCGCTTCATCATATAATTCATCTTCTACTTCCTGCTTCGTATCAGGAACATCTTGCGGAATCATATCTTCTTGATATTGTGCTTTTTGCTGTCCAATAACATATTCTACAACTCTCTCAACTTCATCATCTGATAAAAATGCGCCTTGTACACGTACAGGTTTCGATGCACCAATTGGTATAAACAGCATGTCGCCACGACCTAGTAGCTTTTCTGCACCACCACCGTCAAGAATTGTACGAGAATCTGTTTGAGAAGATACAGCGAATGCAATACGTGATGGAATATTTGCTTTAATAACACCCGTAATAACGTCAACTGACGGACGTTGCGTTGCAATAATTAAATGAATACCAGCAGCACGAGCCATTTGCGCTAGACGCATAATCGCATCCTCTACATCAGACGAAGCAACCATCATTAAATCTGCTAACTCGTCCACAATTACTACAATATACGGTAATTCGGGTTGTTTCGCTTCTGATTGACTATTATGTTCTTTTATATAATCATTGTATCCTTCAATGTTACGTGTACCACTATGAGCAAATAATTCATAACGACGTTCCATCTCACTCACAACTTTTTTCAATGCTTGCGATGCTTTTTTCGGATCAGTTACAACTGGCGTTAACAAATGAGGCACACCGTTATATACATTTAACTCTACCATTTTCGGGTCAATCATCATTAATTTTACTTCATGCGGTTTTGCACGCATTAAAATACTAACAATAATACCATTAATACATACACTTTTCCCGCTACCTGTCGCACCAGCTACGAGTAAATGGGGCATTTTATTTAAACGGGCTAATACAGCTTCACCTGTAATATCTCGGCCAAGACCAATTAACAACTTCTCTTCCGGATGATTATTAGCCTTAGAATCAAGAACTTCCCTCAGCGTTACCATCGAAACTTCTGAGTTCGGAACTTCGATCCCTACAGCTGATTTCCCGGGAATTGGCGCCTCAATACGAATGTCCTTTGCAGCTAAAGCAAGGGCTAAATCATCACTTAAACTGACAATTTTGCTTACCTTTACCCCCATATCAGGATACACTTCATATTTTGTAACTGCAGGACCTCTATGCACTTTGGTTACTTTCGCTTTCACTCCGAAACTTTGGAATGTACGTTCTAATTTACGAGCATTCTCATAAATTTCCGCGTTTTCATTTGTAACTTGCTTATTCTTTGGAAATTTTAATATATCAAGTGAAGGAAGCTTGTAATCTTTATTTTCTACATTTGAAAATTGCATAGGAGGTGCTTGCGCTTCACTCTCTAACGATTCAACGATTTTTTCTCCACGCTTTTTCTTTGATTCTTCAATTGGTGGAGTCTCTTCAATAAACGGTGAAGTGATCAAATCTTCTTGCTCTACTTCAATTCGTTTATCCTCTTCTTCATTTACAGGATAATTCTCAGTGAAATTTGAAATAATTGGCGGATCAATTTGGATTTCTTCCATCGGCTCAATAACTTCTTCTTGTTCTGCAGCACGTTTGCTTCTTGTACTTCTTGTTGTTTTTTTCTTTTCTGTTTGTTCAGCCGTTCTTTTGGATCTCCAATCTTTATAATCCCCTTGTATCACTTGAAATTGACTTCTAAGAATTCTACCAACTGGAGCTAACACTTCTCCAATATGTTTATTTGTTATACAGAGTACCCCGAGAATAACTAAAATAATTCCAATGATATAGGCTCCTACTTCGTCGAATAGGAAGTAACATGTCGCGAACATAAGCGCACCAAACATACCACCACCTAAATGAACGCTATCTGGCCCTTTTTTCATTTCAAGAAAGAAGTTATCTTTCGTACTCACAATAACAGAAGTATTTTGCACTGCTCCATCTTTTGTAAGAAGGTTAAATAATGTAATATGACTAAACATTAATATTGCCAATACAATTAAATAAAATCCAATTAACCGTTTATTTAAAAGGTTCGGCCATCCGCGTTTTATAACAAAGGAAACCGATAAAGCTATTACACCTAACACACCAATTATGTACCACTCACCAAAGAAGAAGCGAAAAAATAACACAAACGATTTCCCTACAACGCCTAGCTGTAAAATCGTAATGATTGAAAGTGCAAAAAGAGTTAAACCGACGATTTCATAATACAAAGTTGGCTTTATCGTACGTCTTGCCTTTGCCTTCGTCCCTCTTTGCTTTTGTTTTGCCATTTCTTCACCTCGTGTTCTACATATAAGTAAAGCTCTCCTAAAAACGCTCTATTTATATGTCTGTTTTCTCTATTTTTCAGGTCTTTATATCTTCTATTTTTACACTTCTTGTAAAATGCTAAATAAACAGAAGAAAGCAGCCTACTCATGGCTGCTCAACCGTCTTGTTTTTTATATTATACCATAGCTTCTAAACAAAATCCTTCTTTTTGCTAAAAGGTTATTTTCTGACCTGGCTCAAACTCTAAATAGTGAAGTGGGTCCGTACTTAGCACACGTACAATAGAATAACACCCATGTTCCTCTTCAGAAACCATTAATTCCACACCATTTATATTTACAACTTTTTGACTTTCACATTGTGAATAATCGGCCGGATACACTAGTTGCTCTGGCATAATTGTATATAAAATCATTGTAACATTGTCCCTTCTGCACTACCTTCCGCGCGAACATCGATTAATTCGTTTAATTTTCGAATTGCATTTCCAATACCACCAACATCATCTATAAGACCGTACTTTACTGCATCCCCACCAATTACATTCGTCCCAATATCTCGCGTTAAATTTCCTTTCGCAAACATAAGCTCTTTAAAACGATCTTCTGTTACTTTCGAGTGCTTCGTCACAAAACGAATGACTCTTTCTTGCATCTTATCCAAATACTCAAATGTTTGTGGCACACCTATGACAAGACCTGTTAAACGAATTGGATGAATTGTCATCGTCGCAGTTTCCGCAATAAACGAATAGTCAGTAGAAACAGCAATCGGTACACCAATGGAATGTCCCCCACCTAAAACTAAAGATACTGTTGGCTTTGAGAGTGAAGCTACCATTTCAGAAATTGCTAGTCCAGCTTCAACGTCACCTCCAACCGTATTTAATATTAACAGCAAACCTTCAATTTTTGGATTTTGTTCAATCGCAACAATTTGCGGAATGATATGCTCGTATTTTGTTGTTTTATTTTGCGGCGGTAATTGAACATGACCTTCCACTTGTCCGATAATCGTTAAACAATGAATACGTGATTCATTCATCTGTGGTACATTTGTCTGTCCAAGCTGTTGAATTTTTTCTACTATTGAAGCCTCTTTTCCAGCTTCTTTTGGCTCAGCTTCTTTTTCTTCATTTGTATATCGATCACGTTCTGTCATTTCGCATCCCCTTTCACTCGTATATAACTATTATTTCTTAAGTTATAAATTTCATTCGATAGGGTTAAAAAGAAAAAAAGATCACCCATAAGGGTGATCTTTTTTATACTTCCATAATAATCGGTAAAATCATAGGTTTTCTCTTTGTCTCTTCGTACAAGAACTGTCCTAATAATTCACGAATATTTTGTTTTAACATTGACCATTCAATCGAATATTCTTTAATTGACTGCTCAACAATCATACGTACAATCTCTGTAGATCGTTCAATTAACGCTTCTGATTCACGAACATATACGAAACCACGTGAAATGATTTCTGGACCAGAGATAATTTTCTTTTCATCTTTACCAAGTGTTACAACAACTACTAATATTCCATCTTGAGATAACATCTTTCTATCTCGAAGAACGATATTACCAACGTCACCTACACCTAATCCATCAATTAAAACATTACCAGCTTGTACTTTACCGACTAAGTTCGCTTCATCGTCACCAAAAGCAATTACATCGCCTTTTTCTACGATAAAGATATTTTCTCTTGTAATACCTACATCTTCAGCTAAATACGCATGTGCTTTTTGCATACGAAACTCGCCATGTACGGGTACAAAGTACTTCGGTTTCATTAAATTTAACATTAATTTTAATTCTTCTTGGCTACCGTGACCTGAAACGTGAACTTTTCTTTCGCCGTAATAAACAACTTCAGCTCCAGCTCTAAATAACAAATCAATAATTTTTGATACAGATATTTCATTACCCGGAATTGGCGAAGCAGCAATGATAACAGTATCACCTTTACGAATTGAAATTTGTTTATGTGCTTGTTTTGCCATTCTAGATAGAGCAGCCATCGGTTCACCTTGACTACCTGTCGTTAAAATAGCTACCTTTTTCTCTGGGAAGTTGTCTACTTCTTGTAATGAAATAACCATACCTTCTGGAACATCTAAATAACCAAGACGTCTTGCAATGTCTACTACTTTCACCATACTACGTCCTACTACGGCTACTTTTCGCCCTGTTTCGGCAGCTGCATCAAATACTTGTTGAATACGATGTACATTCGATGCAAATGAAGCAACGATAATACGACCTTCTGCACCGTAGAACACTTTAGAAATTTCTACACCAACTTCTTTTTCTGAACCTGTATACCCTGGACGCTCTGCATTTGTACTATCAGATAATAGGCAAAGTACACCTTCATTTCCGATTTGCGCCATTTTCCCAAGATCTGCTCCACTATTTCCAATTGGAGTTTGATCGAATTTAAAGTCTCCCGTATATACGATTGCACCTTTTGATGTATGGAAACAAACGCCAACAGAATCCGGAATACTATGTGTCGTTCCGAAGAATGACACTGTTGTAGTGTTAAACTCTACTGTTGAATTTGAATCGATTGTTTTTAGGTCTACACGGCCTAACATGCCCGCTTCACCAAGTTTTTCTTGTATAAGTCCTACTGTTAATTTCGTTGCATAGACTGGAATAGATAATTTACGAAGCACATACACAATTCCACCAATATGATCTTCATGACCGTGAGTAATAAATAAACCTTTTACTCGCTCTTCATTTTCCACTAAATATGTAATATCAGGAATAACGATATCAATTCCAAACATTTCATCTCCCGGGAACATTAACCCCGCATCTACGATAAAGATTTCAGAATCAATTTCAACACAGTACATGTTTTTCCCGATTTCACCTACTCCACCAAGAGCAAATACTTTAACAGACTCATTCTCTTTTCTCTTCATGTTGTTGCCTGGTTTAAAAATCTTGCAAACACTGATTTCACTAAAATTGCAGAGACACCAGGGGAAACTCTACAACCACCATATTTTCACCGTCCAAGACGAATGTCCTTACCGTTATGCGATATCATGTCCTTGTTTATTTTTTAAACCAGGTTTCACCTCTCTTTCATTATATAAATCAAATATCTTATTCGATATGATATGAAAATTTAATTAAATTATAATTTTTCCCAATTTTGCTAAGCATACCCGTACTAAGCTACTTAGCCATATTATACCTGATACAAGAAATAGAACACAAGTTAAATCGTGCGAAAGAAAAAGTAAAAGAAAGGAACAGCACTAAAAGTATATGGCTTATTTCCGCTGCTTTTATACTCCATGTTATTTGAAAAAAAACTTAAACACTTTAAATTACTTTCATTTGATGGATTTCCTAGATTTTTTTCTTGAATTGCACAAAAACACTTATAAAATGAAGCTTTTTTATAGATTACGTCATATTTGAGGCAATTCCTATAAAAACATAATCGAAAGTATTTTCTGTACTAGCAAATACTTTTCAACAAAATTAAAGATGTAAGATCCTTTTCTTATAAACATTGCATTACATGACAAAAGGCTATGAATTACAAAATCTAATAGAAATTTAATAAGGTTAAATTTTTAGCAGGATTTGACAGCCATTATCGAGAAAAAGATGTTGGAACCAAATTAATGAAAGAACAATATCATACTTTAACAAGTAGAGAACGCGTAGCGTAATATACTCGTTTTCAACATAAAATGTTTTCTATATTATAGGGGCATATACAGACGAGAAAGGCGATCCTAAAATCATTTTACAAAAGATTCACTTTAAAACAGATTCAAACATTTTCATATCAATAAAAAAATGACCTAGTTTCACACTAGGTCATTTTTATTAACGAGGAATAGATTGCATTACAGATTGTAACGTTACTCTTTCTTCTTCTGTTAATGGAAGAAGTGGTAAACGTACAGAACCTACATCTAATCCAACCATTTGTAACGCTGTTTTTACTGGAGTTGGACTTGGCGCCATAAATAACGAATCAGTTACTCTTACAAGTAATTGATGTAATTTTTGTGCCTTTTTAAACTCTCCTGCTTGAAATGCTGTAATCATTTCTTGCATTTCATTTCCGATAACATGAGATGCTACCGAAACGATACCTTTAGCCCCAACTGCCATAGCCGGTAACGTTAAACCGTCATCACCGCTGTATACCGCAAAGTCGTCCGCTGTTTTTTCAATGATTTCTGTCATTGTCAACACATCGCCGCCGGCATCTTTAATAGCAACAATGTTTTCTATTTCTGATAAACGAACAACTGTATCAACGGAGATTTGTACAATAGATCGTCCTGGAACGTTATATAGCATAACCGGAAGCGGCGTACTTTCAGCAATTGCTTTAAAATGCTGATACATTCCTTCTTGACTCGGCTTATTATAATACGGTGCTACTAGCATTACTGCATCCACACCAACTTCTGTTGCCTTTTTAGTTAAGTCAATAGAAGCATGCGTATTATTGCTACCTGTTCCAGCGATTACGGGCACTCTTTTATCGACAACAGATACGACATGGCGATATAACGCTACCTTCTCTTCTGAAGTTAATGTAGGAGATTCTCCTGTCGTTCCTCCTACCACGATTGCTGTTGTACCGTTATCAATTAAATAATTTACCAATTTCGTTGTCTTTGCAAAATCGATATTCCCGTTTATATCAAACGGTGTTACCATCGCGGTTGCAATTGTCCCAAAATCTATCATGGTCTCACTCCTTATTGTTCCAGTTGCTTTTCTTTTGAAAGCTCAAACGCACTATGTAATGCATTTACAGCCTCCACTAAATCAGTTTCTTTTACAAGAACCCAAATTGTTGTATGACTATCTGCCGATTGCAGGATTTGAATACCTTTTTCTGCTAAAGCTGTAACGATTTTCGCAGTAACCCCTGGGTATCCTGCCATTCCAGCTCCAACGATAGATACTTTCGCACAATGCTCTGTCACAATTGGCTCATATCCAAGGTTCTTTAATAATTTAACTGCATGACTTGATACATTATCACTCACCGTATATGCTACACCAGTAGGTGAAATATTAATTAAATCGACACTTATTCCTTCGTTCGCCATCTCTTTAAACACATGTTGTTGCAAATCATATGCCGTTTCTTTTGCAAGCACTTTAATTTGCGTTACGTTTGATACGTGGGCGATACCTGTAACAGGTCGTTCTTCTACATCACGACCTCTTGTAGCACCGTCATATGCTGAAATAAGCGTACCTTCACTATCAGAATACGTAGAACGTACACGAAGTGGCACTTTTGCATGCATCGCAATTTCAACTGCACGTGGATGAACGACTTTCGCACCTTGATAAGCCATGTTACAAATTTCGTTATACGTTACAGTTTGAAGATGACGTGCATCTTTTACAATACGAGGATCCGCAGTCATAACACCTTCTACATCAGTGAATATATCGATGTATTCAGCATGAAGTGCAACACCTAATGCTGAAGCTGAAGTATCACTACCTCCGCGTCCAAGTGTTGTCGTATCACCTTTTTTCGTTTGCCCTTGGAATCCTGTAACGACGATTACATCTACATTTTCTAACTCTTCATGTATACGATCGCAATTCATTTCAATAATCTTTGCATTCGTAAAGTCATCATTCGTTACAAAACCAGCTTGTGCACCATTTAATGCTGCTGCTTTTATACCGTTCTCATTCAACATATTAGAGAAAACAATTGCAGAGATTAACTCTCCGCACGATAATAATAAATCTTGCTCACGTTTAGAAATAGTAGATTCCTCTTGATTTACAAGACTTAATAACGTATCCGTTGCATATGGTTCACCTTTACGACCCATAGCAGATACGACAGTAACTACTTTATAACCAGCAGCTAATGATTTCTTTATATGATGAAGCGCATGCTTACGTCCATTGTCATCACGTACTGATGTGCCACCAAATTTTTGAACAATTATTTTCATATTTTGCACCTTCTCTTAGCCGTTTACACTAATTGTAATTTTACTAAGCGCTCTGCAATTTGAACAGAATTCCATGCAGCGCCTTTTAATAAGTTATCAGATACGACCCAAAGATGGAATCCTTTATCGTTATTTAAATCTTTACGGATTCTTCCAACGAATACTTCGTTTTTACCTACTGCAGTAGCTGGCATTGGATATAACTGCTCTTCTGGATTATCTTGCAGAACAATACCTTCCGCATTTGCAAGTAAGCTCTTTAATTCTGCTACTGTTACGCCTTCTTTTTCTACTTCGATGTAAACAGACTCAGAGTGTCCTGATACAACTGGTAAACGTACACATGTTGCCGCTACTTCTAATTCAGGCATATGCATAATTTTTTTTGTTTCGTTAATCATTTTCATTTCTTCAAATGTAAATCCATTATCTTGGAACTTATCAATCTGTGGAATCGCATTAAAAGCAATTGGGAAATGCTTCTTATCACCTGATACAGGAAGAACATTTGCCTTAACTTCTTCGCCATTTAAGATTGCTTGTGATTGTTCATGAAGTTCTTCAATAGCTGCCGCACCAGCACCTGATACAGCTTGATATGTGGAAACGATTACTCGTTTTAAACCATATTGCTGACGAACTGGCTCAAGAGCTACTACCATTTGAATTGTAGAACAGTTTGGATTTGCAATAATACCATTATGTTCTTTTAAGTCGTTTTCATTTACTTCAGGTACAACAAGTGGCACGTTTTCTGTCATACGGAATGCACTTGTATTATCAACAACAATCGCACCGCGTTTTGCTGCTTCTGGCGCTAATTGTTTCGATACAGATCCACCAGCACTAAATAGTGCGATATCTACTCCTTCAAAGCTTTCAGGAGTTGCCTCTTGAACTGTAAATTCTTCGCCTTTAAATACAAGTTTCTTACCTGCAGATCGTTTAGATGAAAGTAACGTTAATTTCCCGATTGGAAATTCTCGTTTCTCTAAAGTATTTAACATTTGTTCACCAACTGCGCCGGTTGCTCCAACTACAGCGACATGAAAAGTTTTTTGCTTTTCCATCACTATGCCCCTTTCTAGATACCAATCCTTCTATAACTTAGAATCAGAAGGAGTATACAATACCCCTTCTAATCTTAATAACGTTAATTTTATCATATTCTACAGTAAGAATGATGGTTTCATCAAAAATTGTCCGTTTTTTTTCGTTTTTTAATTCATATATCTGAATTTTTCTACGACCACCGGTTGCAATTGCTTTCCTTGCAGCGCTTCTAATACTGTATCTTCCAGTAACTCCATACGAGCTACCATTGAGTTCGGTTTTTTCTCTGGCGCATCTTGACCGAATGGGACGAAATAGATATTTTTTGTGGCCATTAAGCGCATGAGGTTGTTACCAACAGGGTGATAACAAAGCTAATGAATTTTTCATTTTTCTTCTATTATATATTTTTCCTCAAGTTTAGAAAAATTACAACGGGACCTCTTGAAAGAAATGAACTATGTCCCAGTAGGAGTTATATCCACAGCTGTAATTTTACAAGTTGAAATAGCGAATCTAAAGAGTGTAGGTGGAGGTGGATTTATAGGTATTGGCAAAGTACCTATCACTATACCAAGAGCTGTTTGTTCCACATTAAAGCCTGTTGCAATAGAACCATTACTTACTAAAAGATTCACTGTAGAACCAATCAGTGTATCTAGTAATTCTCTAATTGGTCGTTCACGACAATCACATTCGCACCCTAAATCGGCAGGTGGAAGTAATGTTAGAGGTGGTACTGTTAGTGAAAACCCTACCCCTATTACATCAGAAATATTGACCACGAAGGTTGTGGTACTAACTGGATCTGTAACTGTAACTAAAAAATCATTCACGGAAGTAATATTGAATAAAAAGAAACGAGGGGCTACGTTTGGTGCGTCTGCAATAGTGGCAAGAATCACAGTCTGCCCGACAAGTTGTTGCAAAACCTCCTGCATAGGGAAAACACAGCAATCACAAAGACAACCTTCAGTTGCTCCCGTTGGACCTGTTAGACCTGTTGGACCTGTTGGACCTGTTGGACCCGTTGGACCTGTTGGACCTGTTGGACCTGTTGGACCTGTTGGACCTGTTGGACCTGTTAGACCTGTTGGGCCTGTTGGACCTGTTGGACCTGTTAGACCCGTTAGACCTGTTGGACCTGTTAGACCTGTTAGACCTGTTGGGCCTGTTGGACCTGTTGGGCCTGTTGGACCTGTTGGACCTGTTGGACCTGTTGGACCTGTTGGACCTGTTGGAC